>NZ_JAQZSD010000105.1:0-10074 GCF_028674935.1 Lysinibacillus sp. CNPSo 3705
AGGTCACACCCGTTCCCATACCGAACACGGAAGTTAAGCTCTTTAGCGCCGATGGTAGTTGGGGGCTTCCCCCTGTGAGAGTAGGACGTCGCTAGGCACAAAGTAGCCACTGAGAAATCAGTGGTTTTTTATTGTTTTAAAAACGCAGTAATAAACCCCTAAAAAATGTTAAAATTAAATTAAACAAATAAAGGGGTGTGTTGAGATGGCAACAGGGTTATACCGTGAAAATATTCAAATTGAGAAAGCAAAGCTACAAGCGTTTATTCAAAATAAAGAGCAATGGGCTGCACTAATACCCGGTTATTTACATCATGAATTTCCAAATGAACAAAATATGATTTGGGTGTTTAAAGGGGATTTTGGCATTATCCAAAAAGCTGTAAAGGTTAATCTTAAGGACAAGGAATCGAACTCTAATCAAGTTATGTTTGATTTGGTAGGCTTATCAGACCCGATAAACGGTGATGGTTATTTTGAAATTACACAAGATCAAAATGGTACATGTCAGCTAATAGGCAATTTAACAATGAAGGCAAGTGGTTTCTTAGCAGGGATGATGAATCCAGTTTTAGAGAAGTTTGTACCACAATTAGTTGAACAGCTTGTACAAGAGATGGCGGTAAAAGCTCGTATGTTGTAGAGAAATTAGAGTTAAGTACATTTTAAAATAGTTTTACTGTTAAACGTAGAGTATATGTAATATAAAAGAAAGTTGCTATTAGGTGCAATGATCCTTTTATGGTTCATTACCAAAAGTTGCGGATGACATTGTTAATACGTGTGCAGTTGATATAAGCTGATTGGAGAGAAGATTGGGCGACTTCTCTGATAACATTAATGTCACAGAGAGCGAAGGGGCTTATCGGACGCCCCGAGAAAGCGCCCAAGGAAACGGAAATCGCTTTATGATGAGGGCTTTGGGGAGGAATCATCATGGAACAATGGCTAGGTATTCAAACACTTATTTGGTTATTTCCTATTATGTTTATTCTTCATGATTTTGAAGAGATTATTATGGTTGAAAAGTGGCTAAATAAGAATGCTACTATTTTGTACGAAAGATTGCCGAAAAAAATGGCTGATCGAGTTATGAAACAGTTTTCGATGTCGACTGCGCAGTTTGCGGTAGCGGTCATCGTAATATTCATGTTTGTAAGTAGTTCCACTTTTGTAGCAAATCAGTATGTGAATCATGGGCCATATGGAGAAATCTACTTTTTTACGGTTGTTACGCTAACTTACTTTTTACATTCACTCACTCACCTTGCACAATCTATTTTTCTTCGTTCCATTACACCAGGTGCACGCACATCTTTGATAATTGTTATTCCATACAGTTTAGTTTTGTATCATTCGTTATTAGTTAATAAAGTCATAACATGGAATATTATTTTCGTATGTTTACCATTTTGTCTTTTACTGATACCTATTGCCTTACTAGCACATTGGATCGGGAAAAAGGTTATATGAATTTCACTTTATTTATAACCAATCAGCAAATGTTTTTGTACCGTAAGTGTTATAATTAACTGAGAATATAACGGAAATGAGTGTTTTGTTTTGCAAAAGAAAAGGCCGATTGTAGAAGGGTTAGAGCGCTTTCGACAACAACAAAATATTTCCTTTCATGTCCCAGGTCATAAGCATGGAGAACTCTCCCATCTTCCTCAGCCATTTAAAGATGTAATGCGATATGACGTAACAGAGTTATCGGGACTTGATGACTTACATCAGCCAGAGGAAATGATATTAGAGGCAGAAAACTTGTTAGCAGATACATATGGAGCGATGAAAAGTTTCTTTTTAGTAGGTGGATCTACAATTGGAAACTTAGCAATGATTTATGCCACATGTAAAAAAGGGGATAAGATTATTGTCCAACGTAATGCACATAAGTCTATATTTCACGCATTAGAGCTTGTTGGAGCAAAACCTGTATTTGTTTCCCCGCTTTGGGATGAACGTACATTAACTGCAACACATGTTTCTTATAAAGATTTAAAGGATGCAGTTGATAGTTATCCAGAGGCCCGTGCTGTCGTTTTAACATATCCTACTTATTATGGTATGGCATCTAAAGAACTGCAGCAGCAAATTGCGTATTGTCATGACAAGGGTATTCCTGTTTTAGTGGATGAAGCACATGGAGCCCATTTTAGTGCATGTACTTTATTTCAACCATCAGCATTGACATTTGGTGCAGATATAGTAGTACAGTCTGCACATAAAACATTGCCTGCTATGACTATGGCATCCTTTATGCATGTTAATTCTGATTTAATCGATGTCGACAAAATAAAGCACTATTTACGTATGTTACAATCTAGCAGCCCATCTTATCTTTTATTGGCTTCATTAGATGATGCACGCTATTATATACAGACATATATGGAGAGTGACGGTGCATATATAATAGAAAAAAGAGATCAATGGATAGAGGCATTACAAGCTATTGGCTCTTTGGAAGTTATTGAGGTAGACGACCCTATAAAATTATTGTTACGTGTTAATGGTTATAGCGGTTTTCAATTACAAGAGGCATTAGAAGCAAAGCATGTATATGCGGAACTAGCAGATGCCAATCAAGTGTTGCTTGTGCTACCCTTATTGAAACAGGGACATAACTATCCATTTGCAGAAATACGTGTTCGTATTAAGGATGCTATAACATTGTTAGTAAGTACACCAAAGGCAGAGATAATAACGGCTTCACAAACAGCCTATAATTTTGTAGCTATTACGGAACCAGCCTACACATTTGATGAAATTGAAAAGGCTGAAAAAGAATGGTTACCGTATATGCGAACAATAGGACGTATCTCTGCTAATATGATTATTCCTTATCCACCGGGCATTCCATTGCTTGTTCCGGGAGAAAAAATAACAGTAGCAAAGCTAAGTCAGCTAGAGGAATTATTAGCTTGTGGTGCAACGTTCCAAGGAAATCACCGTTTAGAAGAGAAGATGATTGAGATCATTAAGTAGTTGGAGGCAATAACAGCATGAATTGCAATTTATTTATTACATTTGAAGGTCCAGAGGGTGCCGGAAAAACAACAGTTATTCAAAAAATAGCCGAGCGACTTGCAGAGGAAAATATTGATGTATTAGCAACGAGAGAACCTGGTGGTATTGAAATTGCTGAGAAAATTAGGAGCATTATTTTAAACCCTGAACATACAGCCATGGATGAGCGTACAGAAGCATTATTATACGCAGCAGCGAGAAGTCAGCACTTTTTTGAAAAAGTACGACCTGCGTTGGAGGCTAGTAAAACGGTTATTTGCGATCGATTTATCGATTCTTCATTAGCATATCAAGGGTATGCGCGTGGTATCGGCGTTGATGAAGTATTATCTATTAATGAGTTCGCAATCGGTAAGATGTTACCTGATTTGACAATATTATTTGACCTTGCACCAGAGGTTGGCTTGGCACGCATTCATGCTCATGGAGAGCGAGAAGTAAATCGCTTAGATGTTGAAAGTTTAGCTTTTCATAAGAAGGTTCGGGAAGGATATTTACAGTTAGTAGAGCGTTACCCTGAGCGTATACGTGTCGTCAATGCGGATCAAAGTATTGAGCGTGTTGTCGAAGATGTATGGTCATTAATATATGAAGCAATACAGTAAATGCATGAAGTTGTCTACCACAATGTGATATAATGGTAACATCTATAATCATTCAGTAAATGTTTTCTGCGCGAAGCGAAGCGACAATAGCTGAATGCGGATATTGTTCCTATGCAGGAGATATCCAAACACCTACTGAAATAGAGGAACTCTGGCGTATATCATGGAATCGGAAAGGCGTACTTTGTCCAAGTACGAATCCGAACACAATTATGCCTCGGCATAATTGAAAAGGTAATAAAATTTATTTAGTTAAATTTTATCAAAGGGGTGAGTGCGAATGAAGTTAGTCGTAGCTGTAGTGCAAGATCAGGATAGCAGCCGCTTATCGAATGCTTTAACGAAAAATCAATTTCGTGCAACTAAGTTAGCAAGCACAGGAGGATTTTTACGCTCTGGAAATACGACGTTTCTTATTGGGACGGAAGACTCTCTCATACCCAAAGTTTTAGATATTATTCGTGATAATTGTCGAGCGCGAGAACAAATGGTTGCTCCTGTTTCGCCATTAGGCGGGAATACAGATTCTTATATACCGTATCCTGTCGAGGTAGAGGTAGGAGGAGCGACAGTTTTCGTATTACCAATTGAACAGTTTCATCATTTTTAAATAATGCGACGTTAAAAGAAATACAACACATTATATATATTTGATAGCAAGTGAAGGGGCGAACAGCTTGAAGATCAATCAAGATATACGTGTCGGGTTAAATACTAATCGTAAAGAGCCGCTGCATAACAATAATCAAAATAACCGATTTGGAGATATGGTCGTCAAGCAAGGAACCAAATTACAGACTGAACAGCTTACACGATTGCTAGGGGATATTTCTACAGCAGGTGATCGTGTTGCAAGATCACGTAATTTACGAGAACTTGCTCGTTTTAAAATGCTTGTTAAAAGATTTCTACAAGAAACGGTAGAGCATGGTATGGATTTAAAGCAATCACATACTTGGAATCGTTTTGGTGAAGGAAGACGCTTGAAAATAATCGAAACTATTGATACGCGTCTTGTAGAACTTGCACAAGATATTTTAGATGAAGAAAAGGAAGCAATTGACCTTCTTGATAAAATCGGTGAGATTAAAGGCTTATTAATTAATTTGTATATGTAAAACCCGTGTCTCGTTCTCTTGTAGGCGCGGGCTTTTTTCAAATCTATTCAGCAGCCAAACTTATTTGTTGAATGACATAAAACCAATCTATATGCTCTAAGATATTTCTAAATTTGAGCAATAGGAAACAATTATGCTATGAGTGTAATGTAGGAAGGAATTTAAATATATGGCCAAGAATGTTGAAGAGCTATTCACACTACAACCAGTTGTAATGAAACAGCTTCAAACGATTTTTGACAAAAATAGATTAGCGCATGCATACATTTTTGATGGCGAAAAAGGGACAGGCAAAGTAGATATTATGCAGTTTTTTGTCAAATTAATGCTATGTGAGCAACCAAAGCAAAATGTTCCATGTGAAACATGTCGAAATTGCCGACGTGTTGATTCGGGTAATCATCCAAATATTCATCAAATTTATCCAGAAGGTCAATTTATTAAAATTGATCAAATACGTGAATTAATTGCAGAAATGAAGATGATGGGTGTGGAAGAGGGACGTAAAATTTATGTACTTCATCATGCAGATCGTCTTAATATTGCATCTGCAAACATGATACTTAAATTTTTAGAGGAACCAGAGGGGGAAGTAACGGCAATTTTGTTAACGGAGCAAATGCAGTCAATTTTACCAACGATTCGTTCGCGCTGCCAGCACATTAAATTTCAAAAAATGCCTCGACACATATTATTAAAGCATTTGCAAGATAACAATATTTCTTATTCGATGGCATCTACAGTGAGCATGATGACGAACGAACTCGAAACAGCTATGATTTTAGCAAATGATGAGCAGTTTGCACATGCTCGAAAAACAGTGTTAAAATTAGTAGAGGCAATTCGCCAAAATGTACATGAGGCAATGCTTGTTGTACATGAAGAATGGCTACCACTGTTTAAAGAAAAAAGTGAGATGGAGCAGGCATTAGATTTACTACTATTTGCTTACCGTGATATAGTGTCAATAAAAGCTAATCCCGAAGCAACTTGTACTTACCCAGACATGTTACAAACATTTAAAGAAGCTGCGCTACATTCGACTTATGAACGTCTATCTAGTCAAATGGAGTCTATTTTACAGGCACGTTCATCTTTACAGCGTAACATGAATAGGACGTTAATGATGGAGCAGTTAATGCTAAATCTGCAGGAGGGATATACATTTGTATAATGTAGTGGGAGTCCGTTTTAAAAAAGCGGGTAAAATATATTACTTTGATCCAGCATCATATCTACTTGAGGACAGCCAATATGTCATTGTAGAAACAGCTCGCGGTGTAGAATATGGTAAAGTAGTTGTCCCCCAAAAGGTTGTTGGGGATAATGATGTTGTATTACCACTTAAACAAGTTCTACGACCAGCGGATGAACGTGATCGTATCCAAGTAGAGGAAAATGCAGCCGAATCAAAGCACGCATTTGAACTAGCAAGCGCAAAAATCATTGAGCATAATTTAGAAATGAAGCTCGTTGATGTTGAATATACATTTGATCGTAATAAAATCATCTTTTATTTTACGGCTGAAGGACGCGTTGATTTTAGAGATCTTGTAAAAGATTTGGCTTCAGTTTTTAGAACACGTATCGAACTTCGCCAAATTGGTGTTCGTGATGAGGCGAAGCTGTTAGGTGGAATTGGCCCTTGTGGCCGAATGCTTTGCTGCTCAACGTTTTTAGGAGATTTTGAGCCGGTTTCTATTAAAATGGCTAAAGATCAAAACTTATCTTTAAATCCATCTAAAATTTCAGGTCTGTGCGGTCGTTTAATGTGCTGCTTGAAATATGAAAATGATGAGTATGAGGAAGCAAAAGAGGGCATGCCAGACGTTGGTGATATGACGATGACACCAGATGGCCGCGGTAAAGTTGTCGGTTTAAATGTATTAGAAAGACTCATTCAAGTATATTTACAAGAGCAGGAGCGCACAGTCGAGTATACATTAGAAGAACTGCTAGCATGCGAAAAAAATCTTATTTAAGATAGAGAATTGGACGAGGTGGCTTGGGTGAAGGACCGTAATTTCTTAGATACCGTTATGGAGTTCGAACAACAGCTCGAAGCAATGCAGGAGCAATTTGGTGCATTGAAACAATTTGTAGCGTTAATGATGGAGGAGCATAAGGCACTCGAAACAGAAAATCATCACCTTCGTACACGTCTAGAAGAGTTACTTTCTAATGAAAACATTGTACAGGCTTCTGATGAGAAGAAAGAGAATCCGTTAGATATTGGCGAAGGTTATGATAATCTAGCACGTTTATACCATGAAGGCTTCCATGTTTGTCATGTTCATTTCGGAAGTTCCCGTAAAGGTGAAGACTGTCTGTTTTGTCTATCATTTTTAAATAAACAAAATGTGTAATAGAAGGCTGATTCCCACTATAGTGGTGTCAGTCTTTTGTTTTGTATAGTAGGAGGAAGAAAAATGGAAAATTGGTTGAAGGGTGATGAACGATTAGACTATTTATTAGCTGAGAATTTGCGTATTATTCAAAGTCCCTCCGTCTTTTCGTTTTCATTGGATGCAGTGCTACTTTCTAAATTTGTCAATGTCCCATATCATAAAGGGAAAATTGTTGACTTGTGCTCAGGCAATGGTGTTATCCCACTTTTTCTAAGCGCCAGAACGAAGGGACATATTACAGGAGTAGAAATTCAACCACGTTTATTTGATATGGCTGAGCGAAGTATCCGTTACAATAAGTTAGAAGAACAAATTCATATGGTCCTTGGTGATGTGAAGGAAATTCCTAAGGAGCTTGGTATTGAAAAATATGATGTTGTAACTTGTAATCCACCATATTTTTTAGCACATGAAGCTAGTGATAAAAATTTAAGTGAGCATTACGCTATTGCACGTCATGAACTATATTTAACGTTAGAGGAAGCAATACAATCAGCAAGCAAATTATTAAAGCAGGGCGGAAAGGCAGCTTTTGTTCATCGTCCAGGTCGGTTACTAGATATTGTTACGGCAATGCGTGCAAATCGTTTAGAGCCTAAACGTATGCAACTTATTTACCCGAAAGAAGGTAAAGAAGCCAATACACTATTAATAGAAGGAATTAAAGATGGTAAGCCCGATCTGAAAATATTACCGCCCTTGTATGTTTATAATGCGAATAATGAATATACAGCAGAAGTGAGAGAAATCCTTTATGGAAAAGAGCAATAGCCATTATTTTTATGTGTTAGAGTGTGCCGATCAATCCTTTTACGCTGGCTATACGAATAATGTAGACAGGCGTGTTGATATGCATAATGCTGGTAAGGGAGCAAAATATACGAGAGCGCGAGGTCCAGTGGAATGTATTTATGTAGAGGAATTCGACACAAAACAAGAAGCGATGCGTGCAGAATACGCTTTTAAACAGCTAACACGAAAGCAAAAAATGAAATATATAGGGAGGGATGACGCATGAAATCTCAGAAAAGTACAATGCACGGTCATACAGGTTGTTTATATTTAGTGGCAACGCCTATTGGTAACTTAGAGGATATGAGTGTACGTGCGTTACGTATTTTAAAGGAAGCAGATATTATTGCTGCCGAGGATACACGTAATACAAAGAAGCTATGCAACTATTTTGATATAGAAACACCACTGATCAGCTATCATGAGCATAATTTAGAGGTAGGGGGAGAAAAGCTATTAGCCTTCTTACGTGAAGGTAAAACAGTCGCATTAGTTAGTGATGCTGGTCTACCTTGTATTTCCGATCCTGGTGCAGATATAGTCGAAAAAGCAATCGATCAGGACTTTCCAGTTGTGCCGGTGCCAGGTCCTAATGCTGCAATATCAGCATTAATCGCTTCCGGATTAACACCGCAGCCATTTTTCTTTTATGGATTTTTACATCGAGGAAAAAAGGATCGTCGACAGCAATTAGAACAACTAAAAAAACGTCAGGAAACTATTTTGTTTTATGAGGCTCCTCATCGTTTAAAGGACACTTTAAAAGATATGGAATCCATTCTTGGTAATCGTCGAATCGTATTAGCTCGGGAGTTAACTAAAAAATTTGAAGAGTTTTTACGTGGTACGTTGTCTGAAGCAGTGGAATGGTCACAAACAGAGGAAATTCGAGGGGAATTTTGTCTTGTCCTCGAAGGAAACGAGAATGCCGAGGAAGAAATAAACGAAGAAGCCTATTGGATGACAATGTCTGTCGTTGAACATGTCGATTATATTATGAATGATACAGGCATTACATCAAAAGAGGCGATAAAGGAAGTAGCAAAACTACGTCAAGTAGCTAAGCGAGAAGTCTATAATGAATACCATAGTTAATGGAAAGAAAGAGGTTGCCTTAAAGGGCGACCTCTTTTTTGTATATTTATTTAAATGGAGACTCTTCACCAATAGTCTTCGGGATGATAGTTGTTAAAACAAATGTCATGTGAGGCTGGGCTGCTCCGTGGGGGTTAGCGATAGAGGAGCGCAGGCTAAAACCATCACGCGCCCTGTGATAACGCCTTCGTGACCGATCAACATCGTATTGGACCGAGATCCTGGAGCTAGCAACACGAGTGAAGTGGCTATCGGACGCCCATAGGAAGCTTTGCTTTGCGCGAAAGTGATGCGTCAGTCACAAAAGCGTCAGCAACAAAATGTTTAACTGTGCGAAAGTGCGCGTCAGCAACAACAACAACAAAGCGTGTAGCCAGACGAAAATCAACCCCACATTAGTAGAGAGGAGTCTATAAATCATATAAATCATATAAATTGATAATAATTGTAAAAAATAGTATCCTTATTCATAAAAGGTCTGACATGGACATTATAAGGGGCTCCAAAATTGGGCATATTATAGTTATCTTCTATTAAATGAAGATAACGCCTACTGACCCACTTAAGCAAGGCGAAATTATAAAAAAACACCTAAATCACAGTGCTTGATTTAGGTGAGTATATCAAATTATTTTTTTAAGTTAGATTGAATTTCTTTCACTAACATTTCTGCGCCTTCAGGGCTTAAAATTAATTTGCCTCCAACTAGACGGAAGTTATCATCAGAAACTTCACCAGTTACAGCACATGTCATGTTTGGCATATATTTTTTTAAGATGATTTTGTCATCATCCACATAGATTTCTAAAGCATCTTTTTCTGCAATACCTAGTGTACGGCGAAGTTCGATTGGAATTACTACACGTCCTAATTCATCGACTTTACGAACGATTCCTGTTGATTTCATAATTAATTTTCCTCCTAATGTTTAAAAAGTTATATTGGTATTTCGTCAAATTTCGACATAATTTCCTTGTCTGATAGTTATCATACCAAGTAATGCCATAAACGTCAATTAATTAATAC
>NZ_JAQZSD010000106.1:0-9875 GCF_028674935.1 Lysinibacillus sp. CNPSo 3705
TTCCATTCTAACTCATAAAATATAGTAAAAATAAGATAATTTTTTTGAAAATCTTTCTTTATAATAAATGCCTATAACTTACGGGGTCAAAAACATAAAGCGATAATGTTTCCATATGCTAACCTTTCGTTCAGTAATAGTGCCTGCCTCCTTTAATTTTCGAAGATGCTAAAACTTCAAGTCAGCTGCTGCTCTCTCTGTCTCAATTCCTTTGGATAAACCCAGAAGCATTATGTAAATTAAATAAACATATCATGATTCTGTAGCTAACAATGGCTATGAATTAAATTGTTTGAAATGGATTAGGGGGAAATTAATTTGAAATTAAAAAAGTTTGTTGATGCATTACCGATTCCGCCTACTATAAAACCAATCGGAAAACGGGATGGAATTCCTTACTATGAAGTGTCGATGCAACAGATAAAACAAAAGCTACATCTTGCATTACCGCCGACAACAGTTTGGGGATATAATGGGATGTATCCTGGACCGACATTTGATGTTCGTAGGGATCATCCCATTCTAGTGAAGTGGGAAAATAAATTACCTTTTAAACACCTTCTGCCAGTGGATACGACTCTTCACGGTGCCGAACCCAGTCGACCCCCGGTCAGAACGGTAGTTCACTTGCATGGTGGGCGTGTTCGCCCTGAAAATGACGGATATCCAGAAGCATGGTTTACCAAAAACTTTGAAAACTTTGGCAGCAAATTCGTGCATGAAGTTTACTACTATCCGAATTGTCAGCGTCCGACAACTCTCTGGTATCACGACCATGCCCTTGGAATCACTCGATTAAATGTTTATGCCGGGCTAGCAGGGTTTTACCTTATTCGAGACAAGGAAGAAGAAAAACTAAATCTCCCCCAAGGTGAATTTGAAATTCCATTAGTTATCCAGGATCGTTCCTTCTATGATGACGGTCAACTGTTCTATCCTTCCCAGCCCGGACAAAAACCCCCACCTGCACCACAACCCCCACCTCCAATAGATCCCGAACTTCCAAATCCATCGGTTGTTCCAAGCTTTGTTGGAGATACAATTTTAGTCAACGGAAAAATATGGCCCTATCTTAGAGTTGAACCGAGAAAATACCGATTTCGAATCCTGAATGGTTCTAATGCCCGTTTTTACCGTATGCGATTGAGTTCTGGTCAAGATTTCATTCAAATTGGTACGGATGGCGGATTATTAGAAAAACCTGTACCGGTTTCTGAAATCATACTGGCTCCGGCAGAACGAGCAGATGTAATTATTGATTTTTCAAAACATAGAGGGCAGAATATCATACTGACAAATGATGCTCCGGCACCTTTTCCTGATGGAGTTCCTCCTTCTCCAGATCTTTCACAAATTATGGAATTTAAAGTGAAACAAAAATCTTCCAAGCCGGATACAAGTACAGTACCAGAAAGATTAAGTTGCTTTGAAAAACTCGAACCTAAAGATGCTATATATGTAAGAAAAAACTTTTTAGTTGAAACTACTGATGAATTTGGCCGACCGTTGTTTGAACTCAATAACAAGATGTGGGTCGATCCTATTACAGAAACACCATATAATGGAACAATAGAAGTTTGGGAACTTTATAATTTAACCCCCGATACCCATCCGATTCATTTGCATCTAGTTCAATTCCAGATTCTCAATCGTGCACCAATTACCGTGGATGAGAATGGGAATATCATTAATGTAGGGAAAGCAAAGAAACCGGATCCAAATGAAATGGGTTGGAAAGATACCGTCCGTGCAAATCCTGGCGAAGTTACTCGTATCATTGCACGTTTTGGGCCGTTTACCGGAACTTATGTTTGGCATTGTCATATCATTGAACATGAAGATCATGATATGATGCGTCCTTACGAAGTACTCCAAAACCATAATTTTGATCCTTGCATCCCTATTCCAGGCGTATGCCCGGATGATTCATTTACCCAATGTTGTGACCAAGACCCAAAACATTGTAACTGTAAAAAGAATCCTGGCGATGATGAGTCAAGTTCTCATCACCATTCCCTTAAAGAGGATCACGGTGATGGTTGATTCAGTTTTTAATTTTGACTAAATTATTGTCAGAACTAGATAATTCGCCTCACTGGAATAATTAGCGATTTTGCTACACTTAAATAAAACCAGGCTCATATGAATTTTATGAGTACCTGGTTATTTTGATGAAAATTCTACTATTTACGTTTTACATCTTTACATTGAAAGTTGTTTCCATTGTCATTTGAAGTACAAATTGTATTTATTGATTTTTCAGTTACACTATCTTTTTTACTCTTTACTTGTTCAAAATTCACATGAAATACTTGTTGGGAGTTACTTTTTGAATGTCCTTCAACCTCAATAGTTCGATCGTACATTTCTGCTCTAAAACTAGTAGATGAAATTTTGATTTCCTCTCCAACTTTTTCACTTAAATAACTTTCAGCTACTTTTGCTGCTCCATCCAATTGTTGGTCAGTAGGACTTGGTATAGATGAAGCTACAAAGATTACTAATGCAGCATATGCAATACCTATATACCACCTATAACACCTCCAGTGATTAAGAGGATTTTCTTCCAGTTTTTCTTAAACATATTCTTACTCCTTTTCATACACAAACAATGTTGTTACTTTTCAATTTCTTTTAGATTATAGGAGATACTTTATTTCTTTTTTATCTAATTACCTTACATTTGTATTACAGTCTGGCAAGAATTGCAGATGTTTATAGTAAGTTAACACATAGTCCAAAAATTGAGGGATATGATGAATAAACACAAAATAACCAGGATCTCTGAAAAAATGAGTCCTGGTTATTTTGTTTAGGAGATCACCTATTAGGAGATCACCTATTAATAGGAGAAAGCTTTTATGGTCTATTAAAAATTTCTCTTATTTTAAATTAAGAAGAATAAAAATTTTTTCATCAAAATTTCGGAAGAACTATTCTCTTATATAGTTGAACGGTAATATAGTAGTATATTGAGTAAATTACAATAAAAATACCAATCGGAAGCCAAATGCGGAAATAAGGTTCAGCTAAAATTGTTGAGAATAGGTTCATGCCAATCAATACATGTACAATACCCACTATCGCAGGGAATAGGAAAACTAAGAATATTTCTTTATAAATAGACTTTGTTAACACTTCATATCGAACACCAATTTTGAACAGCATTTGATATCGAATAATATCCTTTGAAGCGCCCGTTAGAATTTTAAACATTAAACAACTTGCCATCATCGCTAAGAAGGCAACACCTAGGAAGAATCCCATAAAAATAGTCCCGCTAAGGAAGCCGTTTAATTCAATAAAGTCTTGATATTTTTTATTTAAAGATACAATTTCCTTGGGTTTATTTTTCTGAATCTCGTTAATTTCTTTCCATTCATTAATGTATTTTGTAAAATCATCAGTAATTCCGGCAAAAGTTATTCCTTCCTCACCCTTTATATCTTCATACATTTTTTTATTAACAATTTTAATGTTATGATCAGGATAAAAATTATGGGGATGGATTGTCCCCGTAATTCCTCTTGCCCAATCTTCTGGAAACTTCGTTTCTTCGCCTTCAGTTTTATTGAAATCTAAAATAGCACCAACCTGAAGGTCTCCAGATACAGGTTTAAATTGACGTATAACTTTACCTTGTTCCATAATACTTTCACGTAATAATGGACGATTATTTTCCAATTCTTCTTTTGTGTAATAAACAAACTGTGAATCTACTTTATAATGATATTGCGCACTTTGCTTAAAATTAATATGATCTACTAATTTTTTTTCCTCTGTTGTTGGATTGTGTGTAATTAGATCATAAATATTATTTTCACCAAGCATTATTGATATATTATTTTTAAATGCCATACCAGCCGAAATTGCACCTGCGCCAAGTGCGACTAGCATAGCCACTGTCGCTAATACTTTCGTTAAACTATTAATACGGAAATTTAACTGTGCAAAAGTAAAAGCATTTAGTCCTTTTTCATTTCTTTTACTGCTTTTAATTTTCTGGACAAATAATGGTAACAAGGAAATAAAGAGAAGATATGTTCCACTGGTGATTGTAACCATCGCTGTGACTATTCCTACTTCTTCTAATTTATCCACCTTGATTAAACACACATAACCAATCGCTAATAAAATAATTGAAAAAATGGACTTAATGCTAGTAATTTTCCTTGTAGTTACAATGCGTTCACTATGCGAATCAGAATGAACAAGTTCTAACACTGATATACGTGTTAGTTTAATACAATTTAGGATACTAGATAAAATAAATAAAGTAACAAAGAAAATACAGGTAGTAATTATTGATGGACTATAAAAAGCAGAGTAACCACCTGCAGAAAAATCAAGCTGTTTCATCAACAATTGACCGATTACTTGAGCTAGCCCAATGCCCAATCCTATCCCTACTAGAAGAGATAAAATTCCTAATGTCATCGTTTCAATAAACATTAGTAATGTAATTTTAGCCCTTTTTGCTCCAATCATCATATACATGCCAAATTCTTTTTGACGAAGTGAAAGTAAAAATGAGTTTGCATATAGAATGTAGAAGAACGTAATTATTGCTAGCAAAAATGATCCAGTATTAAAAATAAATTGAATAGGACCAACAATAGCATTAGATTTTAAGAAGTCATTGTTCATAGCTAATGTTTGGAACATATAAAAGACTGAAATAGATATAATAAGACCAAATAGCAAGACTACATAGTCTTTAGACTTACTCTTTAGTCCTGACATAGAAAGTTTAAATAACATTTTTTCCAAAGTTCCTTCCTTAAGATTTATGTGTACCGAGATCAGCTAATACATCTAATATTTCTCTATAAAAGTTTTCTCGTGTTGTTGTATTTCGAATTTCTTTATATAATTCTCCGTCTTGAATAAATAATATTCTTTGACAGTAACTTGCACTAAACGCATCATGAGTAACCATCATGATCGAAACACCTTGTTCTTCGTTTAAGCTCTTCATTGCTTCTAGCATGCTTACTGCATTTTTAGAGTCTAATGCACCAGTAGGCTCATCACCTAAAATGATTGCAGGATCATGGACCAGAGCACGTGCTGCTGCAGAACGTTGTTTTTGACCACCTGATACCTCAGAAGGATATTTTGAAAGGATCTCTGAAATTCCTAACATCTCTGCTACTTTATTTACCTTTGATTTAATCTTCCGAGAGGCAGCGCCTTGGAGTGAAAGTGGTAAAGCAATATTTTCATAGATTGATAAATTTTCGAGTAGATTAAAGTCCTGAAAAATAAATCCTAATTTCTGTGAACGAAAATCCGAAAGTTCGCCTTGCTTCATTTTTGTTATATCTGTTCCAGCAATTTGTACAACACCATTTGTCGCTTTATCTAGAGTAGAAATATCATTTAATAACGTTGTTTTCCCTGTACCAGATGGGCCCATAATTCCAACAAATTCACCTTCTAGAATAGAGAATGAAACACCCTTTAATGCATGGGATTGATTTGATCCTTTTTTTCCATATACTTTTTCCACATCTTTTACCTTTACAACCGGTATATTCATCTATATAAACCTCCTAGATTTTTCTCAAATTTGAATTCATACATATCATGTTGTTTTTTTAGTTAACGGCATCCATTTCCAATACGTAAGTATTCTCCAAATCCATTCTAATGGTCCAAATTTGAAGATACGTAACCAAACCATACTGAATACAATTTGAATAGTACAAATAGCTATACATATATAAATTGTTTGTATATAGGTTAATTTACCTTCTAAGTTGAATATTAAGCTACAGCCCATAATTAGAACGGTTTGTCCGATATAATTCGTTAATGCCATACGCCCATAATATTTAAGAGGAGCTAACAGCTTCCTTATTATTTTTGTTTGTAATAGTAGAAGTAATAATCCAATATAAAAAGCTGAAATAATAGTTCCATTTGCAACACCTATTTTTAAAAATAGGTTGGTTTGATTTATTGCGTCATCATCATCCCCCATAAGAATAATATTGGCGAATGGAGATTCTGGTATATATTGATATTGAACAAATAAGCTGATTACACTAAGCACGAGCATTGCTAATGTAAAAATCGTAAGTTTTTTAGTTCTTTTAGATAAATTTTCAAATACCCCATATTGCCCTGCGCTTAATCCTAATAAAATAAGAGGTAAAGAAAGAGTTATCTTCAACCCAAAATAACTAAGAACGATTAATAAAATAATACTAATGCCTAAATTAATATGTTTGTTTAGCTTATAAAAAGGTAGTGCAAGTAATCCACATATTGCATAAAATCTTAATACTTCTCCATCTAAAAATAGGGAATGAACAAATCCAATAATAAACAAAACAATAAGTCTGCTTAATAATAGTAAATATCCATTTCTACCTTTAGAGTTTGCTCTCGTCAGAAAGATATAAAATCCTACACCAAATAAGAATGAAAAGATAGTATAAAACCTACCTTCAACAAATAAATATAAAAATCGTTGATAACTAGCATCGATAGTATGATTCTCTGGTAAATCAATGAGTAACATTGCAATGACATTTACCAAAATAATTCCTAATAATGCGAATCCTCGAATATAATCTAATTCATTAATTCGTTCGCCTAATAAACTTTTTCCCATACAGTAATATAAAATCTCCTTTTTCACATTTTTTCAGAGCACTTTTCGAATTATACCTACAGTTTCTTAATTTCTATTAATGTATATTCTTAAGATTTATAGAGGTTTATTTTGTAAATTCTTAAGAAATTATGAATCAGTCTCTAGACGTATGGATTGTAAAAAAAATATAGATTAATATGATGGAGAACTTTGATAAATAAAGAGAGGAATAAATGATGAAAAAAATATTATCAATTTCGATTTTAACTATTGTTTTAGGGAGTATTCTAACAGGATGTAGTTTTGCTAATAAACTTGTTAACGAGACTTATTATGTAAAGATCACTGAACCTGGGAAAGAAGAAGATGGTGGAATTAACTACGATTTAAAAGGGTTTAATGAAGATGGAGATGAAATGAGCATTCTATTTTCTTCAAATGATAATAAACAAATTCCAGAAGGAACATATTTAGAAATTACTGCTGATAAAGATAAGGATGCTAATAAACATACTTCGGGTAAAATTTCATTAATTAATGAATATAAAATTATTGAAAGTAAAGATGTACCTAAAGAAATAAAAGAAAAATTAGAATAAAACAACTTAGCCCCCTCTCTTAGGAGAGGGGGCTTTCCATGATTTCTTATCTTAACCTAAACCATTCTAGTTTAGCATTTTATGTATCCCTGCCTTCCCTGCATCCATACCTCAATTGATATTTTCGATGATTATGGCTAGAACCGGGCGTTTTATGTATTTCGTGAAGATTCATGGGAAGGTATTGATTTAGAATTAGGGAGTGAAACCAGTCAAAAAGGCATATAGGAAAGCAAAGGATAACGGCAAACTATCCGATTGTGTAAAATCGGTCTCTGTTTTTTTATAGAAACTGACCAACTGGAAAATCAAGATTAATAGTAGTATTTCGCAAGATCGATTCATAACCCTTGGATTTTTCTGAAAACAGACGCATCAAAACAACAACGTCTAGAGATTCGCTAGATAAAGCATCATCATCTCGACTGCCAATAAGCACTACATCTTGTACAACAGACCAAGCGCCGGCACGATTATAGAAAGAACTTAAAGATGGTTTACACGTAAATATGCCAAAATCTATGTTTTCTTGTTTTTCAATCCATTGAGTTGCGGCAGATACTGTACATAAACCTAACCCTTGACCATGATAAACGGGATCAGTAGCCACACAGCTAAGTCCAGCAATATTAAATATCTGTTCATCGTGTTTGATAGTTTTACGCACCACACCTGCATAGCTGACCAACTTTCCATCTATGATGGAATAAAAAGAACGTGCATTAAGTTCTTTATCGTGAGCTTCCGGAATCGTTGCTCCCGGCATTGGACAATCATTTGGCCAAACCTGATGTAACATTATAGCAATCTCACGCCGTAATGTACTAGGTGCTTGATTATAATAGATTGATTGCACGATAGCTGTCATAGGTTTATCCCCTCACTTTCTGCTATGTTATGTTCCGTGTTGTGTTTACTTAACTTCAAAGAAATCATTCTTCCAAAATGTAATTTACTTTAACTTGTCTCATTCATAATACTCACAGTCTTCAAACTCGTTACTCATATTTTAACACAAACCACTTTAACCTTTCATTAAGGGTGCGGGTTCTCTCTCACTCTAATTGGTTAACATCACCATTATTTAATTAACCTTTTTTCAAATGATAGAAACCTTTTTATGTTGGAGAAAGTTCTCGTGACAAGAACTTTTCAGGTACTGGGCTTGGTTTTCGAGCCTTAAAATTAATTGATAACAGTTGTTGAACTAATAAATATAACAATATTGCATTTTTTAGTCTAAAAACAAATCATTGCAACTTGTTTTTTATTAAGTAGTTGTATCTTTAAATACATGTATTTAAAGAACGAATCTTATTTACAGTACCTTTCCCTATACCGTTACCTGTTCCACTCATTTCATTAAGTCTTTCTAAAAAGCGTTCGACTGTTTTAGTGTGTGTTTGTTTCATGAATATTTCCCCTTTCGTTGTTCGATAGTCTTGTCACACGATTTTTTATCGACCTGTTTACCTGCATGAATCGCTAAAGGTCCTCTAGGTTCCGTTAACCGGTTGAGTTGTAAATAACCCTCCAAATCTAGAGCGGCTCTTAAAAAAACTAAGTATTTCATTTGCTTGCATGTTCATATTTTCATGTTCTAAAGCTTTTGAAATTCATTGTTATTGAACATAAAAATAACCAGTTCCTTGAATAAAATATCCTTGCTACAATTCATCTATTTTCACATCCCGTTGATTTAACTATTCATTTCGTATACTCCATTTATCAAGAAAGGAGAACCGTTTTTCATTACAATCTTTAATGTATGTAGTTCCTTATCGCAGCGATATATATGAATCAATTTATTGTTTTTAGTTGTTGTATCTGTCTGCTCATATGTATCTCCATCAAAAAAAATAGTAGCTGCAGGTATAAAATTCTCATATAAATCTTTTAAATCGGTATAAACATTTTCTAGCTTTTTAATTGTTTTGTTCATAATTTCCTCCTAAAAAACAATTGGAAGGGTTAGTCATTATCGACTATTTTTATCCACTCTTCTTCCTTTTTAATAAATAAACTTTGACTATTTATAAATTGGTATATAAATAACTTACAAAATAGCCTTTTTAATTTTGTTCTATCCGTTGAGACATATAAGGTATAGATAGAATAGAACCTAGATGGTAATTCTTTGTTATTCTTATACTTTTTGTAGACTACTGGAACAAAATTTAATAATGCCTTTGTAGCTTTATTATTAAAATGAATTTGCTGTTTATGTGAAAGTGGTTTGCCGTTAGCGTGTTTTATAATACACAACTTTCTAATTCCACATGAAAGCTCCATATAGGTAATTTTGCCTTTGAGTATTTTTTCATCATTAGTGTAGGAGTTCAGCTGGCGTTTAGTATTAATAAAATCAGAAAGCTCTTTTTGTCTTTTAAAATACCGATAATTTCGATTTGAAATAGCTGTCTTTTCTAACTCTCTTAATTCTTTCTTAGCCTGTTTTATCTTTTGACGTAAATTCAAGTAAATTCCTCCCCCTAAAATACCGCATATTGATATTCAGACTAATCAAAAAATTTTAAGAAAATATTAAGGCTCCACTCTCCTAATATGAACACAAATTCCATATTCCCATTTTCTTATTTTTTCAATTTCTTTAATTAATTACATATTATTTAATTAATTACATATACAGCATACCATATTTTAGTTAATAT
>NZ_JAQZSD010000107.1:0-13399 GCF_028674935.1 Lysinibacillus sp. CNPSo 3705
GTACGCTCCGATAGTTGTTTTTCTTATTATAAACTTAAAAACCAAAAAGACCCTATAAGATGACCTTTTTAAAGTGTCTATCCTATAGGGTACATTTTAATCTTGTTCCGACTCTTTTTATTTTTAATGAGCTATGGCTTATTGATTCTCTCAGTAGGGAATCTCATTTTGTATTTGAATTATCGGACGCTCGGCTATTCCTGGCTAGTAGTTTTTAAGTTCATGGCACAAACATCAGCATTTTATATGGCCATTGGATCAGCCGTTGTGTTATGCGCTGTTGTGCTTGATCTTGGTTATGATAAAACTATAAATGAAAAAGATAAGATGTAACTCTTAAGTTACTCTCTTTTTGGCCAAGCTCTTACAATCATCTTTATAATAAAGTCTTCTTGTTAGCGACGTGTACGACCAAGGCCCATAGCTTCTTCCATGCGTTTTAATGTAGCACTTGCAATTGCATTTGCCTTTTCAGCACCTGCATCTAAAATAATATCTAATTCTGAGGATTCTACCAAATTATAGAACTTCTCTTGAATTGGCGTTAGGTGATCAATAACCGTTGCTGCCACACCTTGTTTGAAACCACCATAGCCAACGCCTTCGTATTTTTTTACAAGATCGTCAATAGATACGCCTGAAATCGCAGATTCGATTGTTAGTAAATTAGACACACCAGGTTTATTTTCTACATCAAATGCCACAAAACCATCAGAGTCAGTAACAGCCGACTTAATTTTTTTCTCAATATCTTTCGCTGAATCTAAAAGCTTAATTGTCGCTTTTGTATTTGGATCAGATTTACTCATTTTTTTAGTTGGTTCTTGTAGTGATTTGATACGAGCCCCTGCTTTTGGTAATTGAATTTCAGGAATCGTTAAAACGTCACCATAACGTTTGTTAAAGCGCTCTGCTAGATCACGAGTAAGCTCTATATGCTGCTTTTGATCATCACCGACAGGGACAATGTTTGTATTGTACAAAAGGATGTCTGCTGCCATTAATGGTGGATATGTGAGTAGAGCGGCAGATACGCTTTCCTTACCGTGGGATTTATCCTTGAACTGTGTCATACGTTCAAGCTCTCCAATCGATGCGACACATTGTAGCATCCAGCCTGCCTGTGCATGTGCTGGCACTTCTGATTGAATAAATAATGTAGATTTTTTAGGATCGATGCCAGTAGCGATATACGTAGCTGCTAGGTTGCGAATATTTTGACGCAATTCCTTTGGATCTTGTGCCACTGTTATTGCATGCTGATCGACGATGCAATAAACAGCATCACCTTCATCTTGTAATGCAGGGAATTGCTTAAACGCACCTAAATAATTCCCTAGAGTTACAATACCTGTTGGCTGTACGCCTGAAAAAATAGTTGTCATTGTCATTTCCTCCTTGAATTTAAGTCCCTTATTTTTACATAAACGACAAAATGAAGAGTCGTCACCAAAAACGTGTGGTTGATTTCCGTTCCGACTGGGTGCTTTCCTGGGGGCGTCCGATGAGCCGCTTCACTCGCGCTGCTCGCTCCAGGGTCTCATCTGTGACGCTAATCCCCAAGGAGTCGCCCAGTCTCCACTACAATCAACTTTTCGTAATAGACGTTTTAATAAAAGTCATTCACAATTCTTGGTGATGAACCGAAATAAAAAAACATCATGCGTCCTCATTAGTTCTCTAATGAAGGGACGAATGATGTTTGAATCCGCGGTACCACCCAGCTTGCCTAAAAAGGCCACTCTACTTCGTAACGTGAAGGGGACGAGCTTTGCTAATAAACTTAGTAAGGAAACTAAGCCGTTCACAAAGCTAACTCGGAAGTCCATTCCAAATGCTTACACGATCTGTTTGCAGCAACCACAGACTCTCTAAACGTGTAAAATGCAAATGTACTATTCTTCGTCAGCGTTTTTTATTTAGTTCAATAACCGTCTTTTAAGGTAAACTCACCAAAGACATAATTGATTGATTGCAAAAAATTATATTATAAAGGCTCAGTGAAATGCAAGTGCGTAATGTCAGACTTTTGGCGGTGTTCATTACCGAAAAAAAATTATATGCTATTTTCGCTAGTTTTTTTATCTATTCAGCGTCCGTGGAAAGCGCCAGTTGGATCGGAAAATAAACAAACGTTATGGTAAGGAACTATTTATTTGAAAATGCAACCAATATTAGTAAATATACGTCTATATTGTACGCACTGAACTGACAATATTCTCGTTTAAAATTTTTAAATGAGAACAAAAACAATCGGATAGAAGTGTTTAAAATGTGCTGCGAATGGGAATATTATTAGTAGTTCATTAGATATACCAAGAAGTAGCTGCTTTGAAAAGTTATATAAAAAGACAGAAAATTTCGTGTGAGAGGGTTATTCTTTTTTTTATTGGAACTATATTCAAACATCACAGAGTACTGTATAATGGTATGTAGATTACATTACATTAATTCTAATTTAACACACTGGTTTATAGATAATGACTAAAAGGAAAGGATGTGTCAGTATGATAGTAACTTTATTTACATCACCAAGTTGTACGTCTTGCCGAAAAGCGAAAGCATGGTTAGAGGAGCATGAAATCCCGTATACAGAACGTAATATATTTTCCGAACCATTAAGCATTAGTGAAATTAAAGAAATTTTACGTATGACAGAGGATGGTACAGATGAAATTATTTCAACTAGATCAAAGATTTTCCAAAAACTGAATGTTGATGTTGAAAGCTTACCATTACAACGTTTATATGAGTTAATTCAAGAGTATCCAGGTTTATTACGTCGTCCAATCATTTTAGATGAGAAACGTTTACAAGTTGGCTACAATGAGGATGAAATTCGTCGTTTTCTACCTCGTAAAGTTCGTGCGTATCAATTACAAGAAGCACAGCGTATGGTGAACTAATATCTCCATATTGTGCTTAGAATAAGTATTAGATGTTACATATGCATCAAGCATATTGTGGCATCTATTTTTTTGTGTTTTACTTATGTAAAACCATCTATATAAAGTATAATAAATAGTAGGGAAAAGTCATATATTTCCGTAAAGTATGTTAAACTTGATTTTAACTTAATAGTTTACTACAATTTCAATAATTTAAATATCTTCTGTTGAAACGGTGTATATCCTTTTCATTTTATGACAGAACAGCATACAATATAATTAGAGACAACTGTGGACAATAAATTTTTGATTTCGGTTGCTCAACGGTTTTACTGTAGTGTGGTCAAAGGTTGAAAAACAAAAACGGAGTATGAGGTTAAAAACAATGAATAAAAGCATACTAATGAAACAAAACTGTTTTTCGACAAATGACAGTGAAGGGAGATGAGGTCTAGTGGACATCGAACGTGTAAACGAAAATACACTCAAGCTCTTTATTACGTACAATGATATAGAGGATCGCGGCTATAGTCGTGAAGAAATTTGGTACAATCGAGCAAAGGGTGAACAACTTTTTTGGGATATGATTGATGAAGTAAACACGGAGGATTACTTTGATGTAGAAGGTCCTATTTGGATTCATATCAATGCGTCTGAAGTAGGCTTAGAAATCATTGTCACACGTGCACATATTTTAAAAGACGGTGAAACCTTAGATGGTTCTTCACAATTTGGTGAACATAAAGAGATGTTTGCCCCATTCGAGGACGTTGGAGAGGATCTTCTCAGTCAACTAACTCAGTTTGGTGACTTAGATGAGTCAGAGTTATTTATGGATACAGATATTTATGTTTATAAATTTAAAGATATTGATGAGTTAATCCCAGTAGCGAAACGCATGACAGATGAATTAGTGGATTCCTCATTATTTAAATATGAAAATTGGTACTATCTGGTAGTTGACTTCGCGAACGCAAATGAAGAACTAAATCATCACGATAGAAATGCCGTTATTAAAGAATTTTTAATACCATCAAATTTCACAATCCATCGCTTAGAGGAATATGGCGAAAAAATTATGGAATTTAATTGTTTTGAAACAGTACGAAAATATTTTATTTAAAGTATTGAGTACTTGAATTGGAGTGACTGGACTGTAAACAAACTTGGTGATTATCAAGTTTGTTTACAGTCTTTTTATTTCAAAATTAAAATTTCAAGAAAAAGCCGTTCTTTATTTGTTGCTATTAAAACACTCCTTTACAATTAATCGAAAAGGAGATGATTTTATGCTTATGGCCTATAACGAGCTTCAGCAGATTTTCCTCCCATACGAATATTCAAGGGAAGCATTACAACGATATAGGCGGCAGATGAAATTTTATTGTCCCCAATGCCAACAGCCCGTCCAATTAAAGATTGGCCAATATAATATCCCTCATTTCGCTCATATTGCTAATAGTAACTGTGAGCGGTTATTTGCAGAGGGTGAATCAAAACTTCATTTACAAGGGAAAGTACAATTATTTGAATGGCTGAAAAAACTTGGGCATACAGTAAAGCTGGAGCCTTATTTAGAGAAACTTGCACAGCGACCAGATATGCTTCTAGTAAAGGAGCGACAGCAAATTGCTATTGAATTTCAATGTAGTACAATTTCACATGAAAAGTGGCAATCGCGTACATCTGGATATGAGAAAAATTTTATTCAGCCATTGTGGCTTTTTCAAACACCTCAAAAACAATCTACCCAAGGTATTCAAAAAATTTCTATTTCTCCAATTATGCAAAAGATAATAAATGTCACAGCACAAGGCTTGGCTTATTTAGTGACCTATGATGCAAACACATCGAGATTTATTTATTGGACGAATCTTCTTCATGTTCAGGGGCATACTTTTATAGGCAAAGTACAGGAACTGACGATTAACAAGCAACATTTCCCTTTTTATGAGCCTAAGCCAATTACGAAAGAAGAATTTCAACTTTATTGGCAGCTTTATAAAAAGCATTGTAAGCAATTCGTATACCAACGATTATTACATAGTAAAAATGGGGTACAAGATTCATTTTTACGAAGTAATTATGAGTTACGCTTTACTTTAACTGCAATGCCTGATTACGTAGGTGTTCCGGTAAAAGATGCAGAAGCGATACCGATGTTTTCTATTGAGTGGCAAACGATTTTCCTTTATTTTTGTCGTCGATTACAATTAGAACCTCATGAACTAGACGAGAGAACTATTCGATCGTTTTTAACCGAACAAAATGTAGCGGTAACAATCCAAGCGGTACAAGCAATCAAAAATTATGGAATGGTGCTGGCGGAAAGTTATAAAGAAGATCGTTTTTCTAATATTTGTGAGCAAATGTACGCACATTTATTTGCAATTGCCACAATATACTGAGAAAATATGAGAGTATAGGAAAAGCTAACATATTAAGGGGGCTGGCATATGGCTAGTAATCAAATTTTAGTAAGAAACGAAGTTCCAGAAGAGTTAACTTGGCGCTTGGAGGATATATTTGCAACTGACGCACTTTGGGAAGAAGAGTATAAAGAAGTTGGAGAAATGGCAAAAAAGGCATCTAGCTATGCAGGTACTTTAAAAAATGGAGCAGATGCATTATTAGCAGTTCTAACTTATCACGATGATATTTACCAACGTACGATGAAGCTTTATACGTACGCTCATATGCGTTATGACCAAGATACGACAAATAGCTTCTACCAGGATATGAATAGTCGTATTCAAACATTAGCGACTAGTATCTCAGCTGCTCTATCGTTTTTAACACCTGAGATTTTATCATTAAGTGAAGAAACAATAGAACATTACTTAGCAGAAAATAAAGACTTACAACTGTATAAGCAATCTTTAAAAGAAATAACGATGGCCCGTCCACACGTTTTACCAGCAGAACAGGAAGCATTACTGGCACAAATGTCTGAGGTTACAGGTACTGCTTCAAATACATTTAGTATGTTAAACAACGCAGATATAGTCTTCCCTAAAGTGAAAAATGAAGATGGAGAAGAAGTGCAACTAACACACGGTAACTATATTAAGTTTCTAGAAAGTAAAGATCGCACTGTTCGAGAAAATGCCTTTAAAGCAATGTATGAAACTTACGGTAACTTTAAAAATACGTTTTCGACTACAATAACTGGCAATGTTAAAAAGCATAATGTAAACGCACGTATCCGTAATTATGATTCTGCACGCCACGCAGCACTGTCGAACAACTTCATTCCAGAAAGTGTTTATGACCAATTAGTAGAAACAATCCATAAGCATTTACCAGCTATGCAGCGCTATATCTCATTACGTAAGAAACTTTTAGGTGTGGACGAACTGCATATGTGGGATTTATTTGCCCCACTCGTTAAGGAAGTTGATATGAAAGTCCCTTACGACGAGGCGAAGGATATTTTAGTAAAAGCTTTAGCGCCATTAGGTGAGGAATATCAAGGCATTGTTCAGGATGGACTTGATAACCGTTGGGTGGATGTTTTAGAAAACAAAGGGAAACGAAGTGGTGCGTACTCTTCAGGTGCTTATGGAACGAATCCATATATTTTAATGAACTGGCAGGACAATGTTAATAATCTGTTCACACTAGCTCATGAATTTGGTCATAGTGTACACAGTTATTATTCACGTAAAAATCAGCCGTTTGTTTATGGTGATTATTCTATTTTTGTGGCTGAAGTAGCTTCGACATGTAATGAAGAACTGTTAAATGATTATTTACTAAAAACAATTGAAGATCCACAACAGAAAATATATTTATTAAATCATTGGTTAGATGGCTTCAGAAGTACTGTTTTCAGACAAACAATGTTTGCTGAATTTGAACACTTAATCCACCAAATGGATAAGAATGGTGAATCTTTAACAGCGGAGCGTTTAACAGAGGTTTACTATAATTTAAATAAACAATACTTCGGCGAGGATATTGTTGTAGATGAGGAAATCGGCTTAGAATGGGCTCGTATTCCACACTTCTACTATAATTACTATGTGTATCAATATGCTACAGGTAAATCAGCTGCAACAGCATTAAGTAAACAGATTTTAGAAGAGGGTACACCAGCTGTAGAACGTTATATTAATAACTTCTTAAAAGCAGGTTGCTCGGATTTCCCGATTGAAGTATTGAAGGCAGCAGGTGTTGATATGAATGTTGCTAAACCGATTGATGATGCATGTAAAGTATTTGAAGAACGTTTAAATGAGTTAGAAAAATTATTGTTGAATAATTAATTTCGAAGGCTGTAGGGATTTCACTACAGCCTTTTTTCTATGATTAATTGAATAATAAAAAATTAAGGAATAATGATTTTTTTTGATTTCTAAATGGTTTAAAAGGTGTATCTTGAAAAAATACCTGTTTGTAATCGCTTTCTATTTGACAAATTTGTGAATCTATCAACGGACTTGTTGCTATATTTACTATTCCATGATAAATTGATTCATGTGAAATAAATCACAAAACAAACATACACCCCTTTGTTTGAACGTGAACATTTCTCCCATCCCCTTTGTGAAAAAGAGGCGTCACTATCTGTCGAGGATAGTGGCGCTTCTTTTATTTTTAGAAAATGTTCGATAAATAAATAAGGCCTAATCTAAAAACAAAATGAATGCAACCAGTTGCATTCATTTTGTTTTTTCTTTATAATGCAATCAAATGATTACATTTTAAGAAAAGAGGTTAGAAAGTGAAGAGTAAACAAAGTTATATGATGCCGATAATTGCTGCGGCTCTTGGTTTTTTTATGGCTTTATTGGACACCACAATTGTGAATGTTTCTTTGCCCAAAATGACAGCATACTATGAAACGACAATTGATCAAATTTCTTGGGTAATTGATAGCTACAACATTGCCTTTGGTGTTGTTTTGTTAACGGCGGTAAGATTTGCAGATCAATTTGGTAGGAAGAAAATATTTCAAATAGGGATTATGTTGTTTGTAATTGCGTCAGTTCTATGTGGATTATCACAATCAATTGAGTTATTAATTTTATTTCGATCGATTCAAGGTTTGGCGGCAGCAATGATTGTTCCAGTATGTATTCCTTTAGTACTTGTCCATACTCCGGCTGAAAAGGTTGGTGTTGTAACGGCACTATTTGGAATAATGGCTGGGGTATCGACGGCATTGGGACCGACAATTGGTGGCGTAATCTCAGAGAACTTTGCATGGCAGTGGATATTTTATATTAATGTACCGATAGGGCTTTTAGCGGTAAGTTTAATTTATTATTTTGTACATGAATCGTATGATCCTACTGCCTCTAAGAAGATCGACTGGATGGGTATGATAACAATTAGTATTTCATTGTTCGCACTCATATACGGTCTTTTACAAGTGAAGGAAGTTGGGTGGACATCACCACTTGTACTATGTTGTTTAATTGGCAGTGTTATAGGCTTATTATTATTTGTAAAGTTTGAAGCAAAAAATAAAGATCCAATGCTTCCAGTTCAGTTGTTTAAAAATTATCAATTTGCATGCGGGAATATCGCACTGTTATGTTTAGGAATCGGGATGATGTGTGTCTACTTTTTAATGGCATTTTATTTAACAACAGTAAACGAAATTTCTCAGATACAGGCGGGTTTAATACTTAGCTCATCTTCCATAGCGACAATGCTCATTACACCTCTTGCAGCTAAAGCAAATAAATGGGGGACATTATGGTTTGGTGTCAGTGGTTATGTACTATTTAGTATAGGAACCTATTTGTTAGGTTTTATTTCATCAGACCAATCGGTTTGGGTTATTGTCGGAGTTTTAATGATTGTTGGTTTAGGATCGGGTTTAATTTTTAGCCCATTATCAATAGCACTCATTTTGCAGGTTCCCGAAGAAAAGGCTGGGATTGCATCAGGGTTATTTCAAGTAAGTCGTGTTATTGGGGCTGCGGTTGGCGTGGCAATTTTAGTCGTGATGCTACAGCATATGATGCAGAACGAAATGAAAGCGGCAAAAAATGAAATGATCGAAATGGTTGAGATCAGTAAATTTAGTGATAATACGAAGGAAAGGCTAAAGCTTCAATTCGTACAAAGTAGAAATGAGCTAGCAGAAAATAAATCGTCACTACAAGATGTTATACATAAGTTAACGGACGAAGAGGAAAAAGTACTAAAATCTTCACCAAATAAAGCACATGAAATTAAGGAAAGATTCGCCATTGAAAGAAAGGAAATAATAAATCTTTATCCAATGCTAGAAAAAATAATGAAGGATCATATTTCTTTAGCCTATAAAGCAGTTTTTAGATTTGGGGCAATTGTCATGTTAATTGGTGCCGTTTTCGCTTATTTAAATGGCATAAATGCAAGAAGAATGAAGAAATATTTAAGAGAACGAAACTTTGAAGCTGCTAAGAAATGTTAACTTGTTTGAGCTGATGCTCAAACATTTGAAATCAGCCTTCGTGTAGGCCAAAGCACAAAGCTGATTTCGGACGCATTGTTTATTTGTGCGACAGCGGCAAATGTTTTCTGTGCGAAAGCGAAGCGACAGCAGCAAATGTTTTCTGCGCGAAAGCGAAGCGACAGCGGCAAATGTTTTCTGCGCGAAAGACAGCAGCAAATGTTTTCTGTGCAAAGGCGGCAATTATGCAAGGCATAAATTGATTAAACTGAATGCAACTGATTGCTATCACTTTTTAATTCCGATATAATATTGAGCAAATTATGTTCGGAGGAGGAAAGAGGGCATAATGGCAAAGTTGAAGACAAGAGAAAAAATTCTTAATGCTGCATTGACGCTTTTTGGAGAAAAAGGGTTTGCCGGGACTTCTACACGTGAAATTGCTGAACGTGCTGGGGTGAATCACATTACACTTTTTAGACACTTTGGAAATAAGGAGAATTTGTTTCGTGAGAGTGTTATTTCACATAAAACAGACAGAGATTATTTTCCTAAAATAGAAGAGGCGTTTACAGGTGATATAGAGCATGATCTTAAAATCTTGGCACAAGCTTATTTTGAAGAAAATATTCCTGTCAAGGAAACTATTTGGGTACTTATGCGTGAAATCCAACAAGATAAAGAATTTGAAAAAATGTTTTTTGAATACCCGAATAAGTTATTTCAACATTTAGAAAATTATTTGATTAAATTACACGAGCAAGGGAAAATTCCAAAAGGGAACTTTAAATATACTGCGAATTTTTTCTATTCTTTGCTATCGTCAATTTTAGTTTTTCAATTGACATTACCTTATATAAATGAGCATATTAATCCGGATATTGATGAGATGATAGATGAGGTTGTGCATTTATTTACTTTAAGTTTGTTTAATCCGAAAGAAAGTTAATGATGAAGCTAAAAAGACAAATAAAAGCAAGTGAAGTTTGTTCTTCACTTGCTTTTATTAGTAGGAGCTTAGAATAATAGTATAATTGCTTTATTTAATACGCCATAGTGTAGCGTGATTTGTCTGAATTCGTTCAATCTTTTGTTGTAGCATACGCTTTTTTAATTCGCGTTCAGCTGTTTGTTCTGTTAATGAGTAGATGAAAGCTACTTCATTTGTTGAAAGTGTATGGAATTTTGTAAATAACTCCTCCATTGTTGGCAATGGTTGACGCACAAGCTGTTCATCCATCATTTCTTGTAAAATATGTTCATAAACTTCATAGGAATAGCTACCACTAACTTTTAGACCCTCATCTTCAATACATTCATTGAAAAACACAATGCTAGGCACTTCATCAACTTCCATTTCACGTTTAATATATAAATCGCATTGGAAGGCACGTGCTGCTTCCTTTGAACCAAAGTCTGCAGAAAATTCGTTCATGTCTAATTGAACATCTTCCGCAATTTTTAACAGCGTAGCATAAGAATTGACATCTTGTTGGTTTAGTAATACATATTCTTGTAGTTTCGACAAATAGCGTGCACCGACACGTTTGCCCTGTAACTCTGCCGCTTTAATAGCGATAGATGGTAAGACAGGGTGATTAATATCGAGTTCAATACCCGATAAACAACCTTTTACACGTTTACTTAAACAATTCAAAGAGGCAAGCTCTGTGCTTAGCACAAAGCGCCATGTAAAGTAATGATTGTACTCTAAATGTAACTTACGAAGAATGGCTTGCATATTATAAGCTTCTGGACAAAGTGGATCTACGAAAATATACAATTCAATAGGCTTATTAGCAGTAGAAATCTCAAGGGTTGGCTTCTGCAGCATTTGAATATTATTCACGTAACAATTCCCCCTCATCGTCATTTGGTGTATTAATCATGTGATGAGCTGTTAATACTAAACGTTGATAATATGTTTCTCGGAACTTCCCTTCCAACCCCACTTCATCCATCGCTTCGGACATACATTCAAGCCAAGCTTGGGCACGATCAGGTGTAATCGGAAAATTCATATGGCGTGCACGCATCATTGGGTGTCCGTGCTCCTCAGTAAAAAGATTTGGTCCACCTAAATACTGTGTTTGAAATTGAATTTGCTTGCGTGCTGTCTCTGTTAAATCTTTTGGAAAGATTGGAATTAAATCAGGATGCTGAGCAACTCTTTTATAGAATGCATGGATTAGCTCTGAAAGCTTTTCAGCCCCCAGCTCCTCATAAGGAACAGTGTATTTTCGATTCATAATTAAATGCCCCTTTAATTCTTTATATCGTAAAGTATATTTTTATACTTGGTCATCTTTACAAATGTGAATTTCTTGTGACTACCTTCATTCTATCAACGTCTTTTCGTTAACACAAACAAAGCGCTCTTCCGAATTGTTTTTCGCTAAAAAAGCACAAATTTCACCACACGGGTGAAATTTGCCGAAAAAGACTGTATTAACAATGTTTATACGATTAAGCTGTGTAGTAATTCATCACTTTTTTGACATAATTCTGTGTTTCTTTGAAAGGAGGAATGCCACCATACTTTGTAACGCGTGAAGATCCTGCGTTATAAGCAGCTAACGCTAATGTAGGTTCATTATCAAATTTATCTAGCAATTGACGTAAATATTTTGCACCTGCCATAATATTTTGCTCGGGATCAAAGGCGTTTGTAACCCCTAAATATTGCGCTGTTTTTGGCATTAATTGCATTAATCCTTGTGCGCCAGCATGACTAACCACGCTTGAATTAAAATTAGACTCTTGCTTAATCACTGCAGCGATGAGCTTCTCTGGCACATTATATGTAGTTGCTGCCTTTTGAATAATCGAAGCGTATTTGTTCGCACCTGCTAGTGAATTGGCATACGCTGTTGAACCAATTACATTGTCCGCAACATAGGAGTCAAGCTTTGTACTAGATTGTGTATTTGCTAATGCCGCCTGTACAGCAGAAGGTATAAAGACGTCATTAGAACCCTTATAAAGTAATGATTGATACGCACTATTTTGCATGTTTTCAGCTAACCCATTTAAACTACTAAACTGGTTCATCAATGACGAAGCGCTTGATACACCCCCGAGCAAACTAGATAATTTTGCACTATTAGAAGTAGTTGAGTCGCCGAGCAATTCGCTAATCATATTAGAAAAGATAGAATTGCTGTCTGTAAGATTGTTTGACGATGAATTTTCTGAAGATCCTAGTGTTTGTAATGCTTGAATCTCAAATAAAGTTCTGAGTGATTGGATATCCAAGGAGTTGTCACCCTTTCTTGTACTAGTTAAGCTACTGTTCTTTATTCATTTGCAATGCTTTCATAAAACGTGCGATTTTTTTATCTGTAGCCCGTTTTTCAATACCATATTGCTGTAGAAATTCGTCGAAGATTGCATTTCCTTTTATTGCATCTTTTGATTCATATTCTACCTCATAATCGTCGCACTGCAAATAGAAAGAATGATCGAATACTAGAAGACCATCCCTATAAGGAATTTCGACACGATCGGTTGTAAGTGAACCAAATACTGCTAAATTTTTTAAAGGAATGTTGAAGTGGGTTAGTCTTTTTGCTACCTCTTGGGCATAAAAGCCTTCTCCAACAAGCATTTTCTTAGCTTGCTCAGCGGTTAGTTCGTCAGTTGTTTCTAAATGAGCATGCTCTGCATTTTTTTCTTTTAAAGTACATTCAAAATATTTGCCGATTTGTCGAATACGGAGCCCACTTTGTAGTTTTCGAATAGCTTGGGAAGGTGTGTCGAAATAATGATTTGTTTGGCGATGAATAGTATCTTCGGGAATGTTAAATGCTTGTAATAAATGTTCGTATTGTTGCTTTGTTAAGAGATTTTTAAATTCTATTTCAAGTTCTTGTGCCATTATGATCACCTGTTTATTTTAATTTTTTAGTGTGTTGATTAGGAAAATGATTTGATATGAAATTGGTTATTTCCTTTTCGTTACAGTTTTTTAGTTGGCTCATTACCAATTGTTTTAGGATGACATTTGTTAAAGGTTGATTGTAGTGGAGACTGGGCGACTCCTTGGGGATCAGCGATAGAGGAACGAAGGCTAAAAGCATCACATCCTGTGATAACGCCTTCGTGACCAACATCGTGTTGG
>NZ_JAQZSD010000108.1:0-9433 GCF_028674935.1 Lysinibacillus sp. CNPSo 3705
ACTTATACTTAATATATTTATTTTTATATAAAAGTAAGTTTATGTGTACCTTACTATAAATACATTTATACAATTTTCTCCTGTAGGCAAAAGTATTTTTAATCAAAAACTATGGATCTTTTTAACAATTATTAATGCTAGTAGCAACATAAATTACGTAATTTTCTGAAATTTATTGAAATAGTAGATGAGTTTTATTTACAATAATTGTGTAAAGCTTTCGTAAATTATAATAGGGGTGTTATAGATGACAAAGGTGGAAGTAAGTTTTAAGCATTTGCCAACGACTGTAGTTTCAGATGCGACAGGAGGACATACGAATTTACGCAGTGATATTAAACCGTTAGCAGATCATTTTAAAATAGCTGGCCGTGCGGTAACAGTACGCTTACCAGATGGTGAAAATGGTGCAGTTTTGGAAGCCATTCGAGCTGCTCAAGAAGGGGATATTTTAGTAATTGACGCTAAAGGGAATACCAATCGTGCAGTTGCTGGTGATTTTGTCCTTTCATTAGCGAAGGGTATAGGTGTACAGGGCTTTGTCGTTGATGGTGTTATTCGTGATATGGCAGCTATTCGTGAACTAGACTTTCCCGTATTTTCACTGGGCACAACGGTAGCAGCTGGCAATAAAAACGGCGGTGGCCAAGTAAATGTTCCTATTGCTATTGGAGGCGTTTCTGTTCGCCCCGGTGATTATATTATTGGGGATGTGGACGGTGTCGTTGTCGTGCCACTGGAAGATGCAGAGCGTATTGTGGCAGCCGCTGAGGTAAAGCTTGAAAAAGATGACGTACGTGCTCAAGAGGCACTTGCAAATGGAAAAGAATCTATTATTAACTATTTAGATAAAGTATTAAGTGATCAAAAATAAAAAAACCCTCACGATGCCATCCATACATCGTGAGGATTTTTTTAATTTTTATGCTAAATTTTTATTTTCATTAAAGTAATTTTTCATTTTCTCTGAATCGAAACGGCCTTCCCATTTCGCCATAACTAAAGATGCAAGTGAGTTACCAATTACGTTAACGACTGTACGTCCCATATCGAGAATACGATCGATACCTGCGATAAATGCTAAACCTTCAATTGGAATGCCGACAGTACCTAATGTTGCTAGAAGCACAACGAATGATACTCCTGGAACACCTGCAATCCCTTTAGATGTAACCATTAATACAAGCATTAACGTAATTTGTTCACCAATGCTTAGGTGAATACCGTACATTTGAGCAATAAATAATGCAGCAATAGCTTGGTACAGTGTAGAACCATCTAAGTTAAAGGAATAACCGGTTGGAATAACAAAGGATACGATATCCTTAGGAGCACCTAGTTTCTCCATTTTCATCATAATTCGCGGTAACACAGCTTCAGAACTTGCTGTTGAGAACGCTAAAATCAGCTCATCTTTTAGTACTTTAATTAAGAAGAAGATACTGATACCTGTAAATTTGGCCACAAGACCAAGAACGACAAAGATAAAGAATAGCATTGTTGCATAAACAAGTATAGCGAGTTTACCAAGTGGTATTAGGGAAGCGAATCCATATTTGGAAACGGTTACACCAATTAAACCAAATACCCCAATTGGAGCGAATTTCATTACGAGGTTAGTTACCCAGAACATCGTATCTGCTACCCCTTGGAAGAAGTCTAATACTGGTCTTCCTCGTTCGCCAATGGCAGCAACCCCTAAACCAAAAATAACTGAGAAGAAGATGATCGCAAGCATATTACCTTCAGACATTGCCTGAACGATATTTGTTGGTACAATGCCTACAATAATATCAAATGGTCCCTCATGCTGTACTTCTTCTGTAGTGGCAACGTATTTTGAAATATCTCCTTGAGAGAGCTCGTTCATGTTTATACCCGCGCCTGGTTGGAATAAGTTTGCGGAAAGTAAACCAATGACAATTGCTACTGTTGTAATAATCTCGAAGTAAATAAGCGATTTTCCGCCTAATCGTCCAAGCTGTTTCATATCTCCAGTACCAGCAACACCAACGATTAAAGTTGAAATAATAATCGGTACAACAATCATTTTAATTAGATGAAGGAAAATATCACCTAAAGGTTGTAGATATGTTTCAATTTTGGGGTTTCCGTAAAAAATACCACCAATAATAATCCCTAAAATCAAACCGACTAAAATTTGAGTGGCTAAACTGATTCTAAATTTCTTCTTCAAAACCTTAGTACCTCCTAATATTAAAATTTTTAGGACTTGCCTTACTTTAATAATACAGAGGACTTATGAAATCCGACAAAATCCGAGAAAATTAATTTACTTTAGTTAAAATGTCTGAATATAACACCTGAATAAACTTCTTAATATTAACCTTTGCTTTACGATTTCCGTGATCTTCTATCTGCGTCATCAGATGACGAATTTCTTTAAAGTCAAAGTATCGAGGTGCATAATATTCAAATTCGGAGTTGGTATAATCTACGACACCTAAATTGGCGAGATTTATCATCGCTGCTAATATAGTACGGCGCACCCGCTGTTCAATGGCTTTACTTTCCTTCAAAATTTCATCTGGTGTAGCCTTTGTGACAACTGCAACCTCCTCATAAAGCTCCTTTAATGGTGGAAGTGGTGCAATTTTGTGCTGATGCGCAAGTAATGTTTCAATGATAGCTATAATATCTTCGCTTCCAATCTCACCAACGATACCCATATCATTTAAGATAGATTGAATATGATCGCGTGACGTTGCTTTATGATTTATTTGTTCACTTAGATCAATATTTGTAAGGGATTGGCGGATAATAAGCAATGAATTTTTTAGGCGAAATTGTTCAGTTGTTTTACGTAAAACATTTTCAACCTCAATACGGTTTATCGGTTTATGAATAAAGAAATCTATACCTTGCTTATATGCCTCACCAACCATTTCCTTATTCACAACTTGAGAAATCATGACAAATTGTCCTTCAAAACGATTTTGAATAAGGTGTTCGACTGTTGCTATTCCATCAAGCTTGGGCATGAGTAAATCAATCAACACAAATTCAGGTTGTGTCATTAAAATTTGTGGAATGGCGTCCTCACCATTACGTGCTTCACCAATAACTGTGCCTAAGCCACTATCTTCAATAATTTGTTTTAACATGACCCGACTTGCGCGATCATCATCTACAATAAAATACCTCATTTAAGTCTCTCCCGTTTGAATAGTTTGCGTAGGAACTGTAATTTTAAACATCGTGTTTTGAGTATTTGATTCAACGGTTATTGAGCCATTTAATTTATTTACTAATTCAGCAACATGTGAAAGACCAATACCTGTTGCTGCGACACCGTCTACATTGTATTTTGTAGTGTATCCAGGTTCAAAAATAATAGAGAGATTATTTTGTGGAATGCCCTTCCCGTTATCACATACTGTTATTACAGTATCATCCTGTTGCTGTTGAATGGCAATAGAAATGATACCTTGATTTTCAATTGCTTCTATAGCATTAGCTGTTAAATTATTCAAAAGTGCAAGTAATGCAATATGTTCCTTCGTTTGAAAATCGATTTCAATATTTAGGTTAATTTCAATTTCTTTCCCGAGAAAATTAGCGTACTTACTGTTCCCATCTTCGATATAATGTAATAATTCTGACAATCTAAGGGAGCCAAAGCTCTTTTCACCAACAATTTTAGAAATACCTGCATAAATGCGTTGTGAATCCTTCTTCACTTCATGAATTTCCTGGGCAATATGAAGTGCCTGTAAACTTTCTGCATGATAACCTAGCGATTTTAATTGTCGATATAATTCAAACCCATTGATTGTTATGGCTTCTATATCGTTCATCGATTTTTTTAAATAAAGTGCCTCAACATATAAATCTGAGCCGATCGTAAGCATTTCTTGAACACGTTTTTTTTGCTCAGCAATTAAAATAGAACTATAAATACCAACAACAAAAAAGCTACGTAATAAAGCAACTGCTAATAAAATAAGTAAATCATGAAGAAATAAAAACGTATAAGAATTTATAAAAAAACGAAATAGTTGTTCCACTAAATTACTGAATACTTCACTAAATGCAACTAGCAATCCAAGCAATAATGGTTTTTCTCTATATTGATGAATGCTTAGAATTTGTAGGCATACTGCAAACATTATATAAAAGGCGGCGGCAGGTAAATGTATTAGTAAACTATCGGCTACTGGAACATCATGTAAAGTGTAATTAATGATAACTCGAAAAATGGTTGTCACGATACTCGTAGTAAATCCAGCAAAAATGATCGGTGTAGGTCTTAGTAGAGTACACAAAAAGAAAATAATACTTCCTAATCCGAAACGAAAAGGTGTATCAGCGAAAGGCATTATTTTAATTTCACTACCAATAGCAGTTAACAGAGCGATTGTTAAAACCCAAGTGAGGGAAGCACGAGATATGTAAAACTTCGAGTGCATAAAAAAATCCTCCCTAATAATATTAACGAGCATTATGCTAAAAAGCTCGTTTGCGTGTTTGAAATAAAATGTAATTGTACCACTACTTTTCATATTGCGTTGGGCGAAAAGTAGTTTTTGAATGAAAGTGCATTGGTCTAGATGAAATAATGCTATAGATTTTTTCATAGTTATAACATCTTAATTTACAATAAAAAAATACCACAACCTAAGTGGAAGTGGCATCTAATAAATGTTACTATAATTTTCAAGCAAAAAAAACGGCTACATTCGTAGTCGGTATTTTAAAAATGGAGGAGGTAGAGGGATTCGAACCCCCGCGCGGTGTTACCCGCCTGTCGGTTTTCAAGACCGATCCCTTCAGCCAGACTTGGGTATACCTCCATATTGTTTTGTTACGTTGTCTTATCGACAAGATTTAATTTATCATATTTCAAAATTTAAGTCAACAGATTTTTTATTTTTTTTAACTTTTTTCTTTAGATACAGAAGTCGCTCAACTTTATAGAAGGGAAATGAATGCGGTACTAAGTCACTTTTCAATGGCTATCATAGAATCGTAATGTAGTTCTTATAGGATATTAGCTTAAATTATCGCATCCGTGAAATAAAGCTAACTGATCTGGATCGATAAAAACGCCACGTCCTATGGCATTACCGAAATGACCGACATCGTGTCGGCCCTCATGCAGATCTAAGTACAAAGCCAATTCCAGAGGCATTGTTTATTGGCGTGAAAGCAAGGTAAACAGCTACAATTATGCCGAGGCATAACGGATTAATAATTTCTTATTTACAATGCAGACAGAATGTTCCAAACAAATATTATGCATATTAAGTTGCAATTTATGAAAACAGTCAGTATACTAGTTATTGCCGTGCTAGGTGGGAAGGTAGCGGTGTCCTGTAACTCGCAATCCGCTCTAGCGAGACTGAATTCCTTTTTAGAGGCTGTCCGTATTGTTTGGTCTGCCTTTTGCACGTAGTGTTGACGATTGGGTCCTGCGCAATGGATACCCATGAACCATGTCAGGTCCGGAAGGAAGCAGCATTAAGTGGTCTTATTCATGTGCCGCGGGGTTGCCTAATCTGAGCTAACGACAAGAGTAACGCTTATGTGCGGCTGTCGAAGAAAGGTGCACGGCATTAAATTGCCAATTCAAACGTATCCGTCTATAAAAGGCGGATGCGTTTTTTTTATGATTTTATAATATTTTTAGGGATGGAAGGTTAATCACCAACACGTTTAAGAAAGTTATAAATTGTACGGCGGACCTACAGAAAGTGAAAGAATTGTCCCGAAGCTTTAGAAAAACGATGACACTATTTTATAAATAATGAGGTAAATGCTATAATAGAACTATTCTATATAATAAAGAAGAGGAGAGGAATCCATTGACGTATCAAGCATTTTATCGTGTGTATCGACCGCAATCATTCCGAGAAATGTCTGGTCAAGCACATGTCAAAAGAACGCTACAAAATGCTCTCCTAGCGAATAAAACAACACATGCTTATTTATTTTCTGGCCCACGTGGTACCGGGAAAACAAGTACAGCTAAAATTTTTGCAAAAGCTTTAAATTGTGAGCATGCACCATCAAAAGAGCCTTGTAATGAATGTGCTACTTGTTTAAGCATTACAGACGGTTCTCACCCAGATGTTATTGAATTTGACGCGGCGTCTAATTCACGCGTTGAAGAAATACGAGACATCATTGAGAAAGTTCGATTTGCTCCTGCGAGTAGCAGATTTAAAGTGTATATCATTGATGAAGTGCATATGCTTTCTACAAGTGCTTTCAATGCCCTTTTAAAGACGTTAGAAGAACCACCTTCACATGCTGTATTTATTTTAGCAACGACAGAGCCTCATAAATTGCCCGCAACGATTATTTCGCGATGTCAGCGCTTTGATTTCAAGCGTCTTTCGACCAGTGATATTATTGAGCGCATGAAAGTTGTATTAGAAGATATTGAGTTACCGTTTGAGGAACAAGGTTTAAAGGTAATCGCACAATCAGCAGCGGGTGGTATGCGTGATGCTTTAAGCCTATTAGATCAGGTTGTATCCTTTAGTGGAGAAAAGTTGAAGCTTGAGGATACATTGCTTGTGACAGGTTCTATTAGTCAGGAAGTTTTCTATGAGTTAGCAGAAGCTCTTAAAGTAAAAGATGTCGCGCAAATGCTTGCGTTATTAGAACAACTTATTGCGGATGGGAAAGATCCTCTTCGCCTTTCTGAGGACTTAATTACATTTTTCCGAGATTTATTATTACTGCAAACAAGTGAAGATTTGGCCGAATTATTAGAACTAGTATCACCAGAGGAGCGAGTGTTTACATTAGCGCATGATTTTGCACCGGATTTGCTATATGGCTACATTGATATTTTAGCCAAAACACAGCAAGAAATGCGATTCTCCCACCATACTAAGATTTATTTGGAAACAGCATTACTTAAAATGGTGCAGTTTTCGGGTGGTGCAGTTGGTCAGACTACCACTTCAGGCGAGGTAGCTATGAGCCCGGAGCTCGCCCAAAAAATTGTGGCGCTTGAGCAGATGGTGCAACAACTATCAGCTCAATTACAAGCTGGTGCTCCTATGCAAACGGCGCAAACACCAAAAGAACAGCGCCCGCGAGCAAAAAGTCCGAATGGCTATAAAGCACCAACAGGCCGTATTCAAGAGATACTAAAGGATGCTACAAAGCAAGATGTGCAACGTATTAAATCAGTTTGGGCACAGGCATTAAGTCAAATGCAAAAATCTCAATCAGCTCTTTTGGCAGAGGCTGAACCTGTTGCGGCATCTTCAAGTGCTTTTGTGTTAAAATTCAAGTATGATATTCATTGTCAAATGGTTGCTGATAATCAATCCCTAAAAGCTCAATTCACACAATTAATTGCAGGGCAAACTGGTACTATGTACGAAATGCTTTGTACGCCAGAAGAGGCTTGGTTAAAATTACGTGAAGAGTTTATTCGTGATCATGGCTTACAGCAGCAGAAAAAATCTTCTCAGGATGAAACTGATCATGAAATGGAATTATTAGAACCACCTCCGGTAGATATGTCGGAAGGGCCGTTTATCGATGATGCTCAACCACTTGCGTCACAAGATCCACTTGTAACGGAAGCGGAAAAGCTGTTTGGTAAAGATTTTATTGAGATTGTTGAAGATTAATCATTTAGGAGGAATATGTTTATGCGTGGAATGGGAAATATGCAAGGTATGATGAAAAAAATGCAAAAAATGCAAAAGGAAATGATGGAGGCTCAAGAGGCTTTAAATGCAGAGCAATTTGAAGGTGCAGCTGGTGGCGGTATGGTGAAAGTAACTGTAACTGGTCAACGTGAAATTGTAGAAGTAAATCTTGATCCATCAGTAGTAGATCCAGACGATATCGAAATGCTACAAGATTTAATCGTTGTTGCTACAAATGAAGCACTGAAAAAAGTAGATGAAAAAACGAATGCAACAATGGGTAAATTCACTCAAGGCATGAATCTTCCGTTCTAGGAGGTAAATAAATGTACTACCCAGAACCAATATCGAAACTGATTGATAGTTTTATGAAATTGCCAGGTATCGGGCCGAAAACCGCGGCTCGTCTGGCGTTTTTTGTGTTAACAATGAAAGAGGATGACGTTTTATCCTTTTCAAAGGCATTAATTGATGCGAAGCGAAATTTAAGCTACTGTTCCGTATGTGGCAACATAACTGATGTAGATCCATGTCATATTTGTACAGACAAACAAAGAAATCATTCTATTATTTGTGTTGTCCAAGATACAAAAGATGTAATTGCGATGGAAAAAATGCGCGATTTCAATGGTATGTATCATGTATTGCAGGGAGCTATTTCACCTATGGATGGTATTGGTCCAGAGGATATAAATGTCGCGTCCCTACTAGTTCGTTTGCAAGATGAGAATGTTCAAGAACTTATTTTAGCTACGAATTCAACGATTGAGGGAGAGGCAACAGCTATGTATATTTCTCGTCTAGTGAAGCCATCTGGTATTCGAACAACACGGATCGCTCACGGACTACCAGTAGGTGGAGATTTAGAATATGCAGATGAAGTAACGTTATCGAAGGCAATGGAAGGTCGCCGAGAATTGTGAGTGAGGGATTAATATGTTCTTCCGCAGTAAGGGAAAATTAAAAAAAGAATTCGATGACAAGCTTGTGAATCTTATAAAAGGAACAAAAGAGGATTTGCAGCAGGCGAAGATAATTGAAGAACTACTAGATGACTATGATTTAGAAGTAATTGCTCAACGAAAAGCAGCGGAGAGTATACATTTTTATTTATTCAAGGAAGCTAGAATTCGTAGAGTATTAATTAAATAATAGTTTTTAAACTTATTTCAGCATCGCTAAAAATAAGTTAATGCATAGGTATAAATAATACTCATAGAAGCAAAACAGGAAACATAAACTTTCATAATTATATTTTTGAGGGGGAAACCATATGTCGTGGTTAGTAATTATGAGCTTTTGTGTACCTGTAGTGCTTCTTTTTCTTTATATAATAATAAGACATGCCAAGATGGGTAAAATTTTAGAAGGAATGTCTGTGTTTTGGTTTAGATTTGCTTTCGCTTTTCTACTGTTATTTCTTATTCACTTAGGAATAGGGTATGCAGGATATAATGTGCCGATTAATCTATTTTCAGTATTCACAATTGCAATATTAGGTATTCCGGGTGTGTTAGGGATAACTGCTTTAGTATATTTTTTATAAGATGCTTGCAAAACAAAAATATTGTGGTATAGTAATAAGAGTCGTTAAGATAACCGTTGAAAAACAAATGAGTTTTAAATTAAAAAACTAATTGTTGACAACGAGTAAACGACATGATATTATATAAAAGTTGCTGTTAAACAGCGACGGTATGAACCTTGAAAACTGAACAAGCAAAACGTAATCAATAAAGTTTTTACTAGCTAACCTCGAGTTAGTGAACGAAACAAAATTTTGGACATCAAACATG
>NZ_JAQZSD010000109.1:0-8880 GCF_028674935.1 Lysinibacillus sp. CNPSo 3705
GCATTATATAATATATACGTGACAAGAGGTAATATTACCATAACTCAACTTGCAGAAGAAGTAGGATATTCAACTAGATATTTAAGAAAACAATTTGAAGACCATATTGGTATTTCCCCAAAATTATTTTGCCAAATAGTAAGATTTCAATCATCCCTAAATATGCTTCTGAGGACAACCCACTATACGTTAAATGATGTTATTCATGAGAATGGTTATTATGACCAAGCCCATTTAATTCATGAGTTTCGTAATTTTGGATGCATGACACCTTATCAATTAACTGGACAAAAAAGTTGCCTGAAAACGAGCTAAATAATGTTTGTAAAGCTAAAGAAGCTGGGATATAACAAATAACTCTTTGCGAAAGCCGAATTCTTTCAAATAAAAGAAGGAATATATTTAGAAAACCCGAACAATAGCAAAACACCGTATGAGTGTCTTGTAAATTTGTTCGGGTTTTACTTTAGTAGACTATTGTCCCAGCCCCTTTTTTAAGTGTATTCAATATGCGCATAGTTAAAAGAATTAGTGGTTGAAAATTTAGAATGTTCCGATTTTTACAATATCAAATTATTATAATCTGATAATCTGTAATTACTATAAAGAGTGCTTATTTTTCTTACGACAGTTCAAAGGAAAAATCGGCAATCAACAAAACGAAAGAGGGGAGTCAGATAAAAGACGAAATACAACTGTTTATTCGTGGTAATGGGTTCAGGTTGTGTTAGGCAGAACGTAAATGCCGTATTACCCGAGGCCTAACCAAAAGTTGTGGACCTTACAGACAAAGCTGCTAGGAAAGCTTTAGGCGGATGCCCTGGAAAGAGCAAACGACACTTTTTAGGGCGCTAGCATCTGGGGTTTGGATCAAAATGAGTTAAAGTGTGTCATCGAATGGCCCGTGTTATAAAAGTAGAAACAGTTATGTATACAGTTTTTTAAACCATGCAACATCTTTCAAAGGGATGAAACAAATGGTTTCGGACGTGATTTAGGAGTGCTGGCTATGGACATGTACAGTTAGACCAAGCATACCTGAATTGGTATGAAGGGTAAATAACAAAATTATAATAATGCCAATGGGGGTAGGGATTATAGAAACACAAAAATCAATAGAGAACATTCAAATTTTATCAGATGGGCAAAGTCTAAAAAGAAGTTTAAAAATGCGAGATTTAGTTATTTTTGGTCTTGGCTTTATGGCACCAGTTGCAGCGATGTCAATGTTTGGAATTATAACATTGGTATCACAGGGGCATTCTGTCCTGTCATATGTTCTTGGTTTTGTTGCAATGTTATTTACGGCGTACAGTTTCGGTAAAATGGTTGAAGCTTACCCAGTTGCAGGCTCAACCTATACCTACGCCCATAAAGCGCTACACCCTAAAATAGGATTTATAGCTGGATGGGGAATGCTCCTAGATTATTTGTTGATACCTATGCTAACTTTTTTGATCAGTGCAAGTTTTGCAAACGCCCTTGTACCAAGCATCCCGGTTTGGGGTTGGGTTCTCATCTTCGCTATCCCAATCACGTTTGTAAATATAATTGGCATTGATATAGCTACTAAGTTGAATTCAGTTTTAGTGCTCCTCATGATTATCGCGGTGATTGCCTTCGTTGTCAGCGCAAGTCACTATATTATAATGGGTGATTTAACTTTAATAAACTATAAGGCAATTTATGATAGTGAATCATTTTCAATAGGAGCAGTTATTGGCGGGGCAGCTATTGTTATTGTCGCTTACTTAGGTTTTGATGCTATTACAACCTTGGCTGAAGAGACGAACGTAGGGGGGAATAAAATTGGTTTGGCCATTTTGTTTACCTGTGTCATTCAAACGGTATTTTATGTTTCCGTAACTTATTTAGCAGTGATTCTTGTAGGAAACTATTTCGCTATTGATAATCCCGACACAGCCTTCTTCAACGTTTTAGAGACTATAGGGGGAGGGTTCCTCCAGACGTATATTACACTTACGATTATCGCATCTGGAATTGCAAGCGCCTTAGCTAGCCAATCAGCTTCAAGTCGTCTGCTTTTGGGGATGGGACGTGACAATGTCATCCCTCAAAAATTTTTTAGCTATATCCATCCAAAGTATAAAACACCAATTAATAATATTTTATTAATGTCAATAATTGGAATTATCGGTGCAGTATCTTTGAATTTGCAAATTGTATCCGACTTAGTTGCATTTGGTGGATTATTAGGATTTGCTTTCGTGAATACTTGTGTAATGAATCATTACTATTTAAAAAATAAGCAAAAAAATATCGTTAAATATTTGATTATTCCGTTAATTGGAATGTCGGTTTGTCTTTATATCTTGTGGGGGCTTTCAACAGCCGGAAAAATGGTTGGATTTATTTGGATGGGAATGGGTGTTTGTTATTTAGCGATAAGATCTATGTATTCAAAAGAATCCAAGAAACTCTTAACAGATATAGAAGGGCAAAAAATTAGTTAAATAAAGTAACAATCTTTCTACCCATTCAGAAAATATCGTGAGCAAGGAGAGAGACACAAAGGAAATAAAAAAATATATACCCTTGAGAGCCTGCTAGAGGATGAAAACGTATAACATAATCCCTATTCTTGGAAAAAATTATTGCTATCGCAACTTAGGAAAGCTTCATTATATTTGTCTATTAAAGGAGGAATAAAATATGCAATACGTTACAGAGCGAAAAAACCTAAGTAAATTGGAATTATCAGAACTTGATAAAAAACATTATTTGCATCCAACTACACCACCGAGAGCCCATTATTTATCAGGGCCTTCAACAATCTTTACAGAAGGTAAAGGAATTTATCTGAAAGACATAGAGGGGAAAGAGCGTATTGATGGGGTTTCGATGCTTTGGAATGTAAACCTTGGCTATGGGAATGAAGAGCTTGCTGAGGCAGCAAAACAGCAGATGTTAAAACTTTCTTACAGCTCCTCATTCAGCGGACAATCCAATGAGCCCGCTATCCTTTTAGCACAAAAAGTGGCCTCATTAGCACCTGGTGATTTGAATGTTTGCTTCTTCACATCGGGAGGCTCGGAATCTAATGATACAGCATTTAAACTGGCCCGTTTTTATTGGAAAGTAAAAGGCCAGCCAGAGAAAACTAAAATTATTTCTCTTGAACAATCATTCCATGGGGTTACAGTAGGTGCCACAAGTGCTACCGGAATCGAGGGATTCAACAAATTTACGACTTCCAATGCTCCGAACTTCCTTACAGCTACAGCGCATGTTTTGAATGCAGAACTTGGTGACAAAAGTGATCCAAATTACTCGCGTTCTATTCGTGGGATAATTGAATCAGAAGGATCCGACACTATAGCAGCTGTCATTTTGGAGCCAATCCAAGGTGCAGGCGGGGTAAGGTTCCCTCCTGACGGATACCTTCAAGCTGTTCGCAAACTTTGTGACGAACATAACATTTTGCTTATTGCAGATGAGGTCATTTGTGGGTTTGGAAGAACTGGAAAGACCTTTGGTGTTGATAATTGGAACATTGTTCCGGACTTTTTATGTGTTGCAAAAGGAATCTCAAGTGGCTACGCTCACCTAGGTGCTGTAATTATGAGAGAGCATGTAAGAGAAGCATTTATTCTATCAGATGAAATGATGTTCCATGGATTTACCTATAGTGGACATCCGATGGCTTGCGCGGTTGGCTTAAAGACACTTGAAATATTAGAAAGAGATCAAATTATTGAGAATAGTAGGCTTCGAGGTGAAGAGTTATTAAAAGGACTTAAGTATCTCGAAAGCAATCATAAACATATAACGAATGTCAGAGGTCTTGGTCTACTGGCCGGTATTGAGCTAATTAAAGATCCTGAAAACGGCATCTCATTTTCCCCTTCGGTACATGCCGCAGCTCTGTATACTGATATATGCATGGACTTAGGGCTGCAATTACGTTACTTCGATTGGAAGGGGATAAATACAGTTGCTCTTGCTCCACCGCTTATTATTACAAGCCAACAGGTTGACGAGATTATTAACAGAATGTCTGAGGCTTTTAAAAGGTTCGAAAAACAAATTTAATTCACCCTAGCAAAAGCTAATAAAACTATTGATAGTAAAGTATTATATCTCAAGAATAACAGATAATAGAAGTTGATCATTATTCAATTATAGGACACTTTTCCTAAGTATAGGAGTGTCCTTTTTTATGTATTTTATAAATACATGATTCAGTAATTTATTATTCCCCATGATCTGATCCTTGAATATGCGCGTATAAGAAAGACTACCTCGGACAGCATAAATTCTAGATTAATAGAATTCGACAGCGGAACACCAGTAATGGTCATGTAAACGTAAACGGTAAAGGGTCACTAGGCAGGAAGCGACCCTTTAAAGAGGTGAGAAAGACTAATAGTTTTGTACGGATGCTAACAGTTTTCATTATTTATGAAAGTAGCGCCGATAATAATTAGAAGAATGAATAGAACAACAATTAGCGCAAAAGATGAACCGTAGCCACGGCCATAGCCACCATAACAGCCACAGCCTACGTTTCCATAGTATCCCATAATAAAATCCTCCTTTCTACACTATATAATATGTAGGCTGTAGCGAAGGAGTGGGGTATTTATCCAGTCACAATAGGCATTAAACATTTATCAAGCAAGTAATATTTTTGAGGGATAAGACAATAAAAAAGGTCACTTGGGATTGGAGTGACCCTTCATACAAAAGGAGGATAATTGCTTTATATTACTATTACTATGAAGAAAAAGTTATTTTGCATAGTGAATAGCCTGTGAAATATTTAAAAATAAACATTGTAATGAAAGAAGATACTGTAGCTTAGGTTCTGCTGAAAGAAGTTAAATTTCTTGTTTATATATGTGAAATCGCAGCACCCAAGCTACTAGTCTAGGAATGGGGATAGCATGTTCATTTGTAAAACTTCCACTTCATCCAATTAGAAACTTTAAACAATATTAATTCCTGCACTTGCAGTACCAAGAATAAGGTCAACTGTAGTATCTCCTGGTAACGATGAAATATAAAATACCATTAATAATTGGTCACCTGGAGCTACTGGTACTGGTGGAATATTAGCGGATGCAAATACTAAAAGACCTAAAGGTATAGGTTCTGTAATTGTTGGCGCTAAATCAACGCTAGCACTTGTACCTATAAAACTATTACTTCCTACAGGGGCACGAAAAATTTGAGCACGGATTGTTACAGATCCTGATTCAACCTGTCCCCCTAAAGCAGTATATGAAGCTGAAATAGCAGTAATATTTCCTGCACGTGGGACGGTGAAGGCTTCAGTTAAAAGTCCAGTTAAATTAATTGTATTATTTGCAATAGGTACAAGGTCTATAGCAGTCCCAAACCCTATAAGACTAGCAAGATTATTGCCGAGTATATTTTCAACTACAGTTTGTGTATTTCCAGAGGAAAAGGGAATGATTGAACCGCCGTTGTTTTCTTCGCCGTTTTCGATTTCGAAATTTAAACAATTTAAATTTTTAGCCACAAATGGTCCAAAGTTATCACATTCTTTTCTCGTAGATAAACAATTACAATTATCTTTATTAATGCACATAAATTTTGCTCCTTTCATCGCTATGATATGTCCGAGAAAGTAAAGGAGAAGGGCTATTAACTTGATAATAATATTGTTGTAATGCATCTCTTGAGGTAGGCATTTATACCGAATTAAATGAACATGAAGATAAGTTGCTACTTTAACATTAAGAGCGATATTTGATATTTGTAGGGGCATAAAAATGTTGAGCGATTCTATGGAGAATAAAGCGCACAGAGAACGTCCAGTAAAAATACACAGATATATAAAACTCCATATATCATTTTCATGAGCTAGCTCCAAGCTACTTTGGTAAAGTATCTTTATACTGAGAATTAGTATTTATGTAGAAAGGTTTGGTTTTGTGATAAAGATACTTCCTGCTAAAGAAATTTACCTAAAAGGTAATAATCACGCTGTATTACTTTTACATGCATTTACAAGCCATACTAGAGATATGAAGAAGGTTGCTATTGAAATTCATAAAAAAGGTTATACATGCTATGTACCACTTTACCGAGGACATGGGTGTGCTCCAGAACAGTTACTACAATATAATGTAAATGACTGGTGGCAAGATGTTGTGAATGCATATCAATTTTTAATTAGCGAGGGATTCCAAAAAATTTCTGTTATAGGTTTGTCTATTGGCGGAATATTTACATTGAAACTTGCAGAGATAGAGAAAATAGAGCGAGCAATTGTATTATCAGTACCGATCGATAGGGAGCCAGAACGACTAAAAAAAAGAATTATTAATTACGCATACAATTACAAAAAAGTAGAGGGGAAGTCTTCATTTCAAATTTCTCAAGAAATTGCTATGTTTAATCAAATGCCCTTAGATACATTAATTGTATTTCAACAATTTATTAAGTCTACCATTCAAAATCTTGATAAAATATCAGTTCCAATTGCCATTTTTTATGGTGAACAAGATGATGAATTGTACAAACATAGCGCTAATGTTATTTATAATAATGTCAATTCAAATGGAAAAAAGATAAAAGGTTATAAAGAATCCAAGCATTTAATGACATTAGGTAAAGATCAAGAACAACTAGTAAAGGACATTTTGGAATTTTTTAATTGTTAAAGTGTAATCTCTATAAAAAGACCACTTTAAACGATGTCATATCCTATGCTGTATGTAGAAAATATTTGGAAGATTAAAGAGAGGGCTAAAGCGTCTTAAAATGGTATTTCCTCTAAGGCGCAGTTTTTCGTAAATAAAATGAAGACCTCCTTTTTCCATTTTTTAATAATTATTTGCACCGAATTTTACTTGTACATTTCCATCCTCGCATTCTTTTTTTACTAGATAAATAATTTCATTTGCTCGAGATTTTGATAATTTATTGGCCACCACGGTTACGGAAATGTTTGCTCCTTCTATTCGTACTAAAGCATCGGGAAAGCCTAATGATTTGATTTGCATCTCAAGTAGTGCCTCTGTAGATTCTTCCTTAAGGAGAGTATCGATTTCCATAGACGCTGTATTTTGTTCGTCAACAAAATACTCACCTGACGTTATTTTTTGCGTTAACTTTTGGCGAAGTTGATTTCTTTCGTGACTAACTTGTAGACGACTTTCTTCAAATAAAGGGCTAGATGAAGATACTTCCTTCGAAACAGTCTGTATTGCAGCTTTTTGATCAGCTTCTGCTGTCGAGGTAATAGCCTCTTTTGATTGTTTTGGTGAATCCAACAAAGAAAACATTGAAATAACCGCTACTAGAGTTAAAAATGCAAGAAACCAAGACGATTTTTTTTGTAAGTGCATTCATTGTCACTCCCTCAATAAATCTAGTTAAAAACCACTATGAAACTTTTCAATGTCTGTTTTATAAGAAATTTATTTATAAATATGCTGACAGTTAAACGAAAACAACTCGAAGCAGTTTAAATAGTGAAATGAAGTTTGGTCGCATTTAAAATAGATGTTATGTACGAAAGTATTGTTACATGTCCTATTTATGGCTACTGGAGGAAACATCTACTGTCAACGACAAATAAAAGGGTACTAGAAAATTACGATTTTAGTACCCTTTGTTGATTATTTTTTTATTTAACTAGAAGAATAATAAGCCAAATAAAGAAAGGAGTAGAGAAATTCCAAGAATTGTCCCAACAATTTTCATATGTCTTTTTCGCCCCATTACAACAATTGCAACATATTCACGAACCATTGCGTTGGGCCAATAATAAAAAGCTGTTTTTGAGCCGATACCTTGGCTATTCAAGCCAGCTTGTCTAGCGTATAGACCAGAACGGAAAAGGTGGAAATTATTCGTTGTAAAGATGCTATTGTATTTACCATCTGGTTTTAACGTATCCATTATCCGTTTCGAAAATAACATATTTTGATAGGTGTTTACAGAACGATTTTCTTGCAAAGTATGCTCAAGAGGAATGCCTTTTTCAACTGCGTATTTTTGCATCGCTTCCGCTTCAGGCAGATTTTCATCGGGACCTTGTCCTCCAGAGAAAATAATTGTTGGTGGTGCGTTAACTGCTGCTTGTTTCTGATAAAAATCAATAGCTTTTATAATTCTACTTGCAAGAAGTGGAGGTACTTTATCGTTAATTAAACCACTGCCTAGCACGATGATAAAATCTTGGTTATACTTTGGTTTATTAAACTGATAAAGAAAATATGCAGATAGAAAGTTGGATAAATGAATCAAGAAATAACAAGCAATAAGCGATATTCCTCCAAAAACAGGCTGAAATATATTAGATAACAAACTGGATGGACTAATAATAGGCATGACAATAAATAATAAAATAATAATAGCTACTATTAATGTTAAGGAATTTGCTAGGCGTCTACCTTCTCTTTTCATTAAAATTCTTGCATTTAGAAATAGGCCGAACATTAAAGCTACAATTCCAAAAGGTATCAAAAAGAAAAGTGCTATTAAAGGAATAATAACTAAAAGCTTTATAGTATTGTTTTCAGATGCTAAAGAAACAATCGTACAAAATAAAAGAAATGAACAGAAAAAAATATTAAATAAAAAGCCATTTACTATTTTTCTGGGATCTTTCAAGTAAGAATACAAAAAAATAAAAAATAGGATAAGCGGAATAATCCCGAAATACATATAAAACCTACACCTCGCCTATATAGTATTGATCGTTTTATTTTTAAACTACTATATATTAGCATAGATTTTTAAAATTACATTCTTTTTTCGTTATCCTTACATAAATCTTAAAAATATTGTTAATTGACAGATTGGAATAAATATATATTTTTGTAAATACGGAATGATTCTTCTAAACTAGAATAGGGATTAATAATTTACATATTTAAGGGG
>NZ_JAQZSD010000110.1:0-7860 GCF_028674935.1 Lysinibacillus sp. CNPSo 3705
AGCAACAAATTTAGCAATTTCAATTGTACGTTGCTTTAAAATGGCGTATTCTTCATGTGTTAACAGGTTTAACATGGCTAAAGCATCTTCAGAAATGGGGGGATCTAGTCGTTCATCATCTTTGATGGTAACTTCTACGAAAGAATCTAAGTCTTGTCCTTCTTTTACGTAAGCACCGTAGCGTCGTAGGAAAGAGCCCACTGCCTTGAAGCGGCAAATGACCTCTAAACCCTTACCAAAAACAGTTGCAGGCTTTACTGTCATTGTTGCATCGTTGAAGTTTGCATCAACGTAGTGAGTAGGAACACCTTGTTCGTTTAGTTTTGAGTAGAAATAAGAAGTTAAGCGAAGTCCAGCTAACCCAGCACCGTCGATTGTTAATCCAACAGTATTAGCACCCGGGTCGAATACGCCGTTTTCTCCAGTTACATCATCTTTAAATTTTAATAAGTAATGACCATCTTCTAATTGAAACACATTTTTCGTTTTACCTGTATACAATAATTCCACAAAAAACCCTCCAATTTTCATAGTACTCCATTATTATAACACGAATGTTTTAAATATTTAATACTAAAAATGTTCGTTTTAAATGGTGTCTTTTATGTTTTTATCTTCGTTTCTAATGATAAAATAAGGTGATAACGAATATTCGTTATCACCTTGGATGGATTGAAAGGATTCTGAAATTAATATTAATAAACGCCTTCAGCTAGCATACCATTAGCCACTTTTATGAAGCCAGCGATGTTCGCGCCAACTACAAGATTTCCAGGGTAGCCATATTTTTCAGCAGCTGCTTTGCTGTCCGCGTAAATGTTTTTCATAATTTCATGTAATTTAGCATCTACTTTTTCAAATGACCAGAAAACGCGACTTGAATCTTGCGCCATTTCAAGAGCAGATACAGCAACACCTCCAGCATTAGCAGCTTTGGCAGGACCAAATAATACGCCGGCATTTAAAAATTCGTTAATTGCTTCAAGATCTGATGGCATGTTTGCACCTTCACCAACAGCTTTCACTCCGTTAGAGATTAAAGTACGAGCTGAATCGCCATTAATTTCATTTTGTGTAGCACATGGAAGCGCGATGTCACAAGGGATCGTCCAGATACCAGTGCAGCCTTCTGTAAATGTAGCATTTGGACGATAGTTTAGGTAAGTAGAGATACGATCGCCTTTTACTTCTTTAATTTCTTTAATTGCATCAAGATCTAAACCTTCTGGGTCATAAACATAGCCTGAAGAGTCAGAGCAAGCAACAACTTTTGCGCCATAAGCTTGTGCTTTTTCAATCGCATATATTGAAACGTTACCGGAACCAGAAACTACAACTGTTTTACCTTCAAATGAATCGTTGACATCTTTTAGCATTTCTTTTACAAAATATACAGTACCATAACCAGTTGCCTCTTTACGGGCTAAAGAACCACCGTAGCCAGGAGTTTTACCAGTTAATACACCAGATTCGCTTGCTTTTGTTAAACGCTTATATTGGCCCCATAAATAACCTACTTCACGAGCGCCAACACCGATATCACCTGCTGGAACATCGACATCTGGACCAATATGGCGGTATAATTCAGTCATGAATGCTTGACAGAAACGCATAATTTCCGAATCTGATTTACCTTTAGGATCGAAGTTTGAACCACCTTTACCACCACCGATTGGTTGGCCTGTTAAAGCATTTTTAAAAATTTGTTCAAAGCCTAAAAATTTGATAATGGATTCATTTACGGAAGGGTGGAAGCGAAGACCGCCTTTGTATGGTCCCATTACGTTGCTGTATTGCACACGGTAACCACGGTTTACTTGAACTTCATTGTTATCATCTTGCCAAGCTACACGGAAAGAAATAATACGATCTGGCTCAACGATACGAGATAAGATATTGGCTTTAATATATTCAGGGTGTTGTGCAAATACAGGCACTAATGAAATGAAAATTTCTTCGGCTGCTTGTAAGAACTCTGCTTGATAACTATTTTGTTGTTTTAGTTGCTCGAATACGCCATCAACGTATTCTTTTGCTAATTGTTCGTTGCTTACAGTTGTAGTTGTCATAGTAAAAAAACCTCCAGTTATTTGATAGTTGTATCGTATATCTATTTTTCACACTATTCAATAAAATACTTTTTCCAACAGTCTAAAGTTTGTGAAAAATTGAGCAAACGAAGAAGAGAAATTGTTATATTAAAATAACGATTACTTGTGTGATCTATCTAATTATGAGAAAGGAATGATGCTTTATTGTGAAGGTTTTAATTGACGCTGATGCCTGTCCAGTCGTGGATTTAGCGTTATCTATATCATCTGAGTTTGAGATTGAAACAATCTTGTTTTGCGATACATCCCACCGTATCGAACGTGATAATGTAATAACAATTATGGTTCCAAAGGGTCCGGATTCGGTTGATTTTACGCTAGTGAATGCGCTTTCAAAGCATGATATTGTCATTACACAGGATTACGGTTTAGCAGCTATGGTTTTGGCAAGAGGAGGTTATCCAATCGATCAAAATGGAAGAGAGATGTCCAATGAAAATATCGAACGTTTGCTCGATATGCGTCATGTTGGACAGAAAATTAGACGTGCTGGGGGACGGACGAAAGGGCCTAAAAAACGAACTCAAGAAAACAATATTTCGTTTGAATTGAAATTTCGACAAATTTGTGAACGAGCGATTTCAGCTCAAAAAATGGAGGAATCTGAAGGTGGAAAATGAGCGTAAACACGAACTATTAAATCAATTTCCGGTACTAAACGAGTTAGCAAATCATCATACTGTACTTTGGGAAAATACAAATCGGGAAATAAAAGCGCAAACAAATCTTTTTTCAATGGAGGAAGTTGTGGAGGCAGAGGAAACACTTAAACGCTTTTCATCCTATTTAACTTTAGCATTTCCAGAGCTTTTAGAAAGCAAAGGGCTTATTGAATCGTCGTTACTAGATATACCTTGCATGAAGAAAGCTCTTGAAAAAGAATTTGATGTATTAATACCAGGTCAATTTATTTTAAAATGCGATCATGCCTTGCCAATTTCCGGCTCTATTAAAGCACGTGGTGGTATTTTTGAAGTATTAAGGCAGGCAGAACGGCTTGCGATCGCTAGTGGCAAGCTAACAAAAGAGGATAGTTATGCGGTGCTGGCAACAGAGGACTTTCAATCGTTCTTTCAGCAATACACAATTGCCGTAGGTTCTACAGGTAATTTAGGATTGAGTATCGGCATTATGGGCAAAAAACTCGGCTTTAATGTCGTTGTACATATGTCGAGTGATGCAAAAGAGTGGAAAAAAGCATTACTGCGTGAAAAAGGTGCGACAGTTATTGAATATGAAGCAGATTATAGTGTTGCTGTAGAGCAAGGTCGTCGAGAGGCTGAACAAGATCCTATGTGTCATTTTATTGATGATGAAAATTCGAAGGACCTATTTGCCGGCTATGCAGTGGCGGCGAAGCGTTTAAAAGCACAGTTTGAAAAGACGAATATTTCAGTGGATGCTGCCCATCCATTGTTCGTGTATTTACCATGTGGTGTAGGTGGAGGACCGGGGGGAATTGCGTACGGGATACGTGAAATTTTTGGAGAGCATGCCCATGTATTCTTTGCAGAGCCCGTAGCATCTCCTTGTATGACAATTGGCTTAATGACAGGTTTACATGATGAAGTTAGTGTAGAAGATATAGGTCTCACTAATAAAACCGAAGCAGATGGCCTTGCTGTTGGTCGTGCGTCAAAATTTGTTGGCAAAGTGATGGAAACATATATTAGTGGTTGTTATACAGTGAAAGATGAAGAATTATTTACGTCTCTCGGTTTAGCGATGGATTCGGAAGGCTTATTTTTAGAACCATCCGCGCATGCAGGGATGTTCGGACCAATTCAGTTAATGAAAAATGGACAAAGTTATTTAGAAAAGCATGATTTAGTTAATAAGATGGAGCAAGCTACCCATCTTGTATGGGCAACAGGTGGAAGTATGGTGCCGGAGGAAATGCGTGAGGAATACATGGCAAAGGTGTGCCGGTAGCAAGAATGAATGATTAAGGTAGTTCGTTAATAAGAAAATGCAAGAATGCTATCGGAATCAGCATTCTTGCGTTTATTACTTTTAAAGTTATTTATATAAATAGTCCAACGCTTGATAATCTTGCTGATAGCGTCCACCGTCTGCTACTTCAGCGTGATATAAAGCTTTTAAAGCATAATTTTTTTGCAAATCCATTTCGGACATTAACTCTTTTAGGCGATCATGTAATTCACGGTTTTCTTTCACAAGTTGCTGCATTTGTGGTTTAAAATATTTCATACTGTCTAACTCCTCAATTTATAACGTGCTTATTAGTATAACACTTTTAGCTTTTGAAAATGCACTCATATTCATAATTCGAGTCGATCATGCCGTGAAGTACTGGCCGAAATTGCAATTTTACTTAGATGTATCGTTTTCTGACGATTTCAATGCTTGTTTATATGAACTTTCGATTTAATGACAGGTATACTTGATGAGATCAATGTTGAAGATATTGGGATGTTTAGTCTAAAAGGATTTTTTAAACTGAACATTTCTTCTTGTTCAGTAATCGCCCTCGTTTCTGAATTACGTTATCTCCTAATTATCCACTTTTTTACGTAATAAACAAACTTCCAAATCCATACATAGATTTGGAAGTTTAAATCTTTATCCCATTTATCAAGCGATAAGAGGAAGAATAATTACCGATATAATCCTAATTGGTGAAGACAAATCATATCTGTGGGGAAAGTTTCACTTTATCGTGGCATTGTTTTCGCTGAGCGGTTAAAAATACTTCCTGTGCTGCCCGTACACCTGCACCTGGCTCAAAGTCATATTCAAAGTCTTGAAGTGCTGCTTCCATTAAAGAAACTGCTTGTAAAATATCACTTGGGAAACAATAGCCCATATGGCCGAATCTAAAAATTTCACCTTGCAAATGGCCGAGGCCACCAGCGAAATCTAAATGATATTGTTGTTTTAAATGTGCCAAGAAGTTACCGAGTGCAATCCCTTTTGGTGCCATAATCGCTGTAATGGTCGGAGAAGCATGCTCATCCGTAGTTAGAAGCTCAATATGAAGGGCATTCATCGCATGACGGACCATGTTTTTCATTAGTTCATGGCGGGCAACTGTATGTTCGATGCCTCCTTCTTCCTCTATAAGTTTACAAACCTCATGAAGTCCAGAAATAAGTGTCACAGTAGGCGTGTTTGGCGTCATCCCTTTTTCTGCCCAGCTACGATAGCTTAATAGGTTTAAATAATAGGACGGTGTATTGTTTTCTTCAATAACGTTCCAAGCTCTATTACTAACGCTGACAAGAGAAAGTCCTGGAGGTAGCATCATCGCTTTTTGAGATCCAGTAACAAGAATATCAATTCCCCAGGCATCCATTTCAGCTGGAGCTCCACCTATGCAACTTACACCATCGACAATACACAATGCATCTGTTTCCTCACGTACAACTTGTGCTAATTCAGCAATTGGGTTTAAGATACCAGTCGAAGTTTCATTGTATGTGACAAAAACAGCTTTAATATCTTTCAACGGTTGCAAAAATTCTCGTAGCTCCTTAGCTGTGCAAGCTTGTCCCCATTCTTTTTCAAGCTTATGTACATGAAAGCCATATTTCTCACAAATCGAAACAAAATAGTCTCCGAATGCTCCAACAGTGATCACAACAACATTTTCACCGGCAGAAACAGTGTTAACCGCCGCGGCCTCTAAAGCTGCTGTACCACCTGATGGAAGAAGTAAAATATCTTGTTTTGTTCCGAAAATAGGTTTTACTAATTCAATTGTTTCACGGTAAAGCGCTACAAATTCATTGCTTCGATGACTAATAATATCGCGATTCATTGCAAGCTGAACTTTTTTAGGAATTGGCGTAGGTCCTGGATGTCTTAAAATATTTTCATACACAATCATCAAACCCCTTTGTATTAAAAATTAGAAATTCGAAATTTTCTAACTATAATATAGCATATTTTTTCTGTTATCTAACTTATTTTTCAAAATTTGATAGATCGAGTGTCGTACGAGAGTAGAAAATAAAGCTGATTAGTTCCTAATTTTTGTATGGTAAAATTTTTATAGAAGGAGGGCTAAGTGATGGAATCGAAAGTCAAGTATCCATATATTTATTTTTTATTGGCATCAAATATGGTTTTTGTCTATCGAATTAAAACACATAATTATTTGAACGCATCGGATTTGATAGAAAGGAGTGAATGGGAGGTTTATGAATTACAGCATCCTGTTCAATTTGAAGCATTCAATCATGAAGAAAGTAAAGCAATTGACGGGTGGGGGTTGTCGTTTGAGCAACATAACTTAAGCGACATCGTAGAAATTATCAATGACTGTATTCAAAAACATTGTTCTATGGATCAACGCATAACAACACAGGCAGTTCATATTGTGAGCTCTGAATCTGCAGCTGGTTCAGTGAGAGTAGCACTAGCACCACCTAAACATGTGATTGGATTCCCGGATTGCTTCTCAATTGGACCATTGTGGAAGCTAGAGGAGAAAAGAGGTCAAACATCCCGAAACAATTGGTTATTTGAAAATATTAACGATGGACAGGAAGATGTTTATCAAAATAAGTTTACAAATACTTTGCGTGAAATAGAAGATATTTCGAATCATGTTCCTATCTATATTTGGTATGGTAATAATGCCGATGAACAATGCGGGCTTCGTTTTTTCCTCTATTTATTGCGAGATAAATCAAATGAGATTTTTCTTATTAATACAACAGAACAGAGTAAGGCTAATTGTGCGACAAGCCATCTTAGTTCACAGCAATTAGCGCAGCTTTTTATGAACATGGAAGAAAAAAAGCCATTAACTATCCAGGAGCGTCGTATGTTCCAAAATGAATGGGAAACATTATCGCAAACTAACGATATTCTGCGCTTATGGACTAATAATGGAATAAAAGGGGTACCAGAAAATTATTTTGATCCACTTATTATAGAGACGATAGAAAGGCTACATAGTGAACAAGCAACAACAGATTTTATCAAGACAGGGGCAGTGATTGCGGAACTCTTACCTTTGATAGAAGAGCTTCCTAGTGTCTTCTTTTTAGAATCTAGAATAAGATTTTTAGTCTATAATGGGGTGCTCGCATTAAAAGGTATTCCTAAGTCCATAAGACATTATAGTGTAAAATTACGTGAATAACTAGAAAACCTCTTTCACCTAAAATGGTGTAAAGAGGTTTTTGTACGGGCATATGTATTATGCAACGAAAGGTTTATTCATTTTTAGTAAGCCATAGATCGAATAGAATAGTCCTAATGTGATGAACGATAAAATCGTATAAAGTACAGCTTTCCCAGTTCCACCAGTCCAACGATAGAAGAGGCGATATGTGAAATAGAAAATAAAGCCAAGAAGACCTATTGAAGCAATCACATCTAGAAACAGAAACGGAATAAATGAAACAAATACCAATACAGCATAAATAATAGCATTTTTCATTGCTGCTGCTCGAACTGTTGTGTCATTATCACCCTTTGCTGTTAATAAGAAAAGGTTATAAATACCAATAATCGGAATCCAAGCAATGTAAGCCAGTTTGCTAAAGCCATTTACTTTAGATGCCTGGTAATAAATAAGTGAACTAATTACATAGCTTGCAATACTTAGCAATGCAATACAAATTAACATAATAATGAGAAATTCCAAGTCTAAATCATCGAAATCATTGTAATATGAAGAATCGTACATAAGAAAACCCCCTTTCAAAAAAATACTTCATAATAATAACAATACTAAAGTCATATATCTACAGTTAATTTTATCCGGAATTTAATG
>NZ_JAQZSD010000012.1:0-86518 GCF_028674935.1 Lysinibacillus sp. CNPSo 3705
GATAACCATTGTATGTATAAATATTAATATAAAAAATACATAACCTCTTTTCTAATTCATTACTGATGAAACCTTCAAAATTGCACCCTTCTTTAGGAGGAATAAAGGAGAATGAAAATAGTAAAAAACATAACCGAATTTTATCATTTATTAGTAAATGATGAAAAACTCCTTCGTTTACTGTACTACATGCCAAAGGATCGACTTGATGATCCACTTGATGACTTAAAAATGGATGTATCTCAATTACCTGAGAAAGACAGTATACTTAACAATTTAATAGTTATAGGTGATAAAACTAATGATCTAGCATCAGACACAAATATTTGTAGAATTTGTTTATACACAGGTACTCGTATGCCACAAAAAAATTATCTAAAAAACTTAAATCAATTTACGGATAATCCTTATTCTAGCACTCAACAGTATATCTTTGATATTTATACGCCTGTTTCTGTCAATAATACTGATTTTCGGCTCGATTGGCTCGGCGAAAAGCTAAACGAAGTATTGTTTCAAGAAGATGTTGAGGAGTTTGGGGATTTAAGATTCCATAGCGGATTCCCAATTACGAATGCTCCTAATGACTTTGTTGGTTATCGTTGGACTTACATTATGCCTTCAGGGCAACAGCCAATGGGATTTAGATCATGAATATCAGCACTAAAAAGGCATTTGGAAAACCGATTAAATATAAAGGTTTAAATATTTACCCTGTAAAAATGAACGATGCAGATGAATTTTATGATGCGGTACAATGCTTACTTTTACCTAAAAACGATTTTCCACAACCAGAAATAATTAGAATGTCTTACTTCCTGTTTTTACTTGCTATGTCTCAGAACGACGGTGGACACGAAATATTAGAAAAATTACTTTCATTATATCGTTTAGTTTTTAAAACTGATGACATCCAAATTTCAATGAATGAAAAGGGTATGGCCTTTATAATCGTCAACGGAATTTCTTTGCATGAGCGTGATTTTGATAAAATTAAAACTTTCATAAGTGAACAAAATCTTATTGATTTAGATGATGAATTTATCGACCCTGGTACAAAGAAAGCCATTCAAGAAGCACGTGCATTTATGGCTAAAAGAAAAACAAAACAGGCAGATTTAGAACAACAAATAATAGCATATCATTGTAAATCCGGCTTACCCTACCATGAAATTGAACAACTAACTCTTTATCAATTCCACAAAGGATTAATTCGTATGGACTATATGATCAGTAGTGATGCAATTCTTAATGCACGCTACTCCGGAATGATTGAATTCAAAAATGAACAAGATCTTCCACACTGGTTAGGCCATATTGAAGAGCCGGAGAAAAATGAGGATGTCATTATTACAAAATCAGCATTTGACCAACAAATGAAAAAACTAGGACTTGAGCCTAGTTCAAATAAATAATAATAATAACTAAAAGGATGGTAATATTTTATGACACAACAAAACCAATTTTTAACTTCAGTAGCAAACGTTCGTTTATTTGATCGCTTAACAGATGAATTAATTTTAAATGGTAAGACTCTTCTAAATTCATCTATGACACAAGCAATTCAAACACAAGCAATTCACGCAGGAAAAGGCTCTAAAAAGGTGTATGAACTTAACTACCAAAAAGAATTAACATTTTCTATTGAAGATGCTGCTTTCGATACTGCCTATATCGCTTTACAAAATGGTACAGAAATCAACCATCAACTAGCTGAATTCTTTACTGACGAAATTATTTTACTTGATGCAGACGGTAAAGGTACCTTAGCTGATACACCTGTTGGAAAAGTACACGTAGAGCAACTAAACGGTACATTTACACAATACGCGCCTGCTGGTAAAGATATTTCTGTCCCTGCTCTAGCTGGAAAAGAAGTACAGGTTGTCTATGCTGTTCAGGAAATGATGGATACAATTGAAATCTCTGCTGATTCCTTCCCTAAAGCAGTTCGCATGGAATTAAATGTCGATATTCGTTCGAATAACGGAAAAACTGGTGAAGTGATTATTGAAGTGCCCAACTTCAAGCCAAATGGAGCTGTTGAAATTTCAATGACACATGAAGGTGTTGCTTCTTCTTCCCTAGCAGGTAGCTCACTTGCAGATAAAAAAGGAAACTATGCATATATCAAGCTTCGTAATTTATCTGAGGAAAAAGTACAATTTACTGCCCTTGCTGCAAATCCTTCTCGCTTAGTTCTTGATTCTGCTGTTGCTGGGGATTCTCAACGTATTACAGTATTAGGTATTCGAGGCGCAGGCTATAGCAATGTACTTTTACAAAACAATGAGTTAACTTGGAAATCGAAGAACACGTCAATTGCTACTGTAGATGCAAATGGTGTCGTTACTTTAGGCGCTGCTGCAAAAGCAAATGATCAAACGACTATTGAAGTAACTGATGGTACATTTAGTGAAACAATTGCTGTAGATGTTATTTAAATAAATTAATTTAAAATGGGTAGAGATTTCATTCTCTACCCTCTTTATTTCTAATGAAGGAGTTCAAAAATGACAAAACGTGAAACGAAATTATCATTAGCAGATATACAAAAAAATGCAGATGCCTTAAATAAAAAGCAAATGTTTTACATTGATCAAGAGCAAGGAAAGTTTATTTATTTTTATCCTAAATTTAGTAAACGTAAAATAACAATTTTGATAAGTGAATTAGCTGATACAATTGAATATGTTCAACAAAACAAACTGGATTTCTTTCAAAATGATCATGAATTAAATAATTACATTTTATTTTTAATCATTAAACATTTTACTGATTTACAAACTGAATTAAAAGATAAGCCAATTGAAACGCATTTTGCAACAATGAATCAACTAGTAGACATTGGCTGGTATGAAATATTTTTAACTGAAATGTTTACAATGAATGAGATTTCCAATGTGTTAGAGGAAATTAATAAACGACTAAACATAAGTTTCAAATATTTAGAAATAGAAAAAGAGTTCTTCAATATCTTAAAATCAAACGTTGTTGAGACAACCAAATAAACATCCTAAAAAGAACGACTAAGGAACTTCTGATTTTTAGTCTTTGCAAATAAATTTTTAAAATTTTGAACTACTCCCCTACCTGCTTTAGGTGGGTATTTGAACATTTTAGGATATTTACTGTCTTATTCATTATTAAATAAAGATAAATTGATCAATACAGCTGCCATACAGTAGCTGTTTTTTCTGTTGTCTAAAAATTAGGAGGGAAAACCGATTGAGTACTGGTGGTGGACAAACAAAACCAACGGAGCTATTAGTCGCTCTAGGTATCAATGACGAGATTTCTAAGAAAAATATTAATACATACATACAACGATTAAAAAACATACCTAATCTAACAATTAACTTAGATGTAAAAGGACATAACACACAAATCTTTATCGAATATGAAAAACAAATAAAAGCGTTAGAACGGCAACTCGAAGCCTCTAATCAAAAACTAAAAAATATTGGAAACGGAGCATCCCCTCCCCTTCCATTTTTCGATGAATTCAAACAACAAGTCACTCACTCTGTAAAATCTATAGCCACTCTAAATAAAACTTTCGGAGATTTAAAAATAAATGTCAACGCATTTTACAAACAACTAGCAAAAGTCCCTACCGGCGACCTACAATCTCTTGAAAAAATATTGACCCAACTGAAAACAGAAATGCAAACAGTCAATACTAATGAATTTAAATTAAACGGCATTCAAGAAACACAGCAAAATTTACAAGCTTTAGAAGCCAATTTAAATAACATCTATGAACTACAAAAAGCATATGCAGACACTGCCGACTTCGAACAATTAACCTCAAAAATCGTTGAATTAAATACTCAAATTACAAATATCCAACTAGGTGAAGGTTTAAATATTACAGGTATATCGGATATTCCAAACCAATTAGAGAAAATTAATCAGGGTATTATCGAGTTCGGAAACAATACGAAAGTCGCCGCTCAAGATTCTACTAATCTCTTAACCTCGTTTATTGATGGAGCAAAACGAGCTTTTGAATTAACAGAATTTATTAAGAAAAAGAGAGAGGAAATTAAACCTCCTAAAATCGATGAAGATTCGTCATCGATCGAAAAAACTTCTAATTATGATTCAACAAACGTATCTTCTAAGAAAAATAAAAAACGACGTAATAAAGTTAATAATACTAAAACAAGTGAAAAAGCTACTGCAAAAATAGCGGAAGAAGCATCTTCAAAGATAGGCGGCGGACTTGCGGCAATTGGCGGTCTTGCTACTATCGGAAGAGGTCTCCTAGCATCAACAGGCATTGGTGCAGCATTAGTTCTTGCAGAATTCGGCATAAACAAATTACAAGAAAGCAGAGCTAAAGCCAAACAAATGGCTGAAGAATTAAAAGCAGAACAAAAGAATATAGTGGACTCTTATATTGCTAATGCCCCAGATATTGATAGCCTCACATCCAGATATGGTGAATTAGAGAAATCCATAGCATTAGGCAATACAGATTCTTCTATCTTAACCGAATATCAAGAGATTTCGAATCAACTTGGAGAAATCTTACCTCATATTGTTGCCCGTGAGGATGAATTTGGAAATAAGATTATTGGTTCTTCAGAAGCTTTGAAAGTAAAAATCGAATTGCTTAAAGAACAGCAAGCTATCGAGTCGCAAATTGCTGAACAAGCGGCCAAAGAAAAACGTGATGAAGATATAAAAATTCGAAAGAAATCTATCTCTGATCTAATGAATGAGTATGACAGTAAGATAAGTGGAGCTGCAATAAGCTTAACGCAAAATGCCCAGACTCCATTAACAACAGAAAGTGTGAAATTTTATGATGATCACTTAAAGCCATCTCTAAAAAAACCAGAAGATTTCGATAATAAAATAAAGGAAATAAAAAAACTTCAATCTGATGCTGAAATAAGTGGCAACAACTACCTGGCGGATCATTACAAAAATTTAAGTGACGCTGTTAAGCATCATAAAAAGGAGATTATTGAAACCGAGAAAGAGATTAATCTAAGTGTCTTAGCACAAAAAGATGACTACATTTCCAATATTGCTGATGTTATAAGCGAAAATGAAAGATTAACTGATAGTATTAAAAACAATGCTGAAGGTTTTGCAGCACAATTAATTGCCGCAGTAGATGCAAGTGATGTAGATACTTTGCAAAAATCATTAACCTCATTATTTTCAAACGAGGATGCAACTACATTAATAAATGATGTTATAGGTTCTTTCCAAAATATGGAGAATTCTACTTCTGAAACTTTTGACTCAATGGCTGCCCAGACTAAAGATAGAATAGGAAATATATCTGAAGATTTATCAAAGCTAGGTTTAAGTGAAAAAGAAGTAAGTAGTATTACAGATTCGTTGAAACAACGATTTAAAGAGACTACTCAGACACAAAAAGAACTTTCTATTGAAATGAAAGTTAATAACTTGACATTCGCTGAAGCAAAAGAAAAAGTTTTTGGTTATAAAGATGAAGTAGAGAAACTTACAACGAGTTATGAACAACTAGCAGGTGTTTCTCAGAAAAAAATTAGTGACACTTCAGATTTATTATTACAATATGAATCATTAACTAATCAATTAAAGGGATATAATGAAGAAGAAATTCGTAACCTTAGTCAAAAAGGAAATTTAACAGCGGAAGAACAGCGCCTTATAGATTTATTGAATTCAAAACAGTTAATCATGAGTAGTTTAAATACAATCTATCCAATCCTTCTTGATAAAGATGGTAAAGCAATAACCTTAAGTGAGGAAAAAATTAATGCTATTCAGGCCGAAAATCATGCAAATGAAACATTATTAAAAGCATACCAATTGGCTCGAGATGGAAAATTAACTGTTGAACAGCAGATGACAGTAGATGCAGCAAAAGCTGCTAAAGATCGAATTGAGATTAGAAGAAGTGAAATCCAGTCATTAATGGCGGTTAATTTAGGTTTACAAGAAGTTATTGACAACCAAAATAAGGGGTCCAAAATGACCGATGGCGAGGGTCTTGGAGCAATGAGGGCTTCTATGATTCAGGCTGCTAATAATGCGAAAATCGAGGATAAAACAAAAGAGTTAAATACCTTTCAAAAACAGTTAGATAGTAATATATCCTCAATTGACAAGTTTATTTCTTCCAATAGGTCTTCTCAAAATGCAACCAATAAGGCAAATAAAGCAGCAAAAGAAGCCAATAAAACTACAAAAGATTCCATCTACATTACAGATAAATATAAACAATCATTAGATAATTTAAATCTTGAGATTGAAAAACAAGTAAAAATTCAATCTTCTTTACCGAAACATTCCAATGAATATCGAAAATCGCTTCAAAACCAACTTAATCTTGAAAGAGAAAAATTAAATTTACTTGAAAAACAAGAGAAATCTATAAAATCCCAAATAGCATCTGGAAAGATCAATAAAACAGGGACTGTTTCAAATACCTCAACAACAACTACTACTCAAAAATTAAGTGGTTGGTCAGGTAGAATTTCAAGTAACTTTGGCTATAGAAATTTAAACGGTAATTCAGATAATCACCGTGGTATAGATATCGCAATGCAGCGGGGTACTAAGGTAGATGCAAACATTAGTGGTAAAGTAATTGCTAGTGGTCTAGCAGGAAAAGATAATGACTACCATTCATCCTATGGTAATATCGTCGTTATTCAGGATGAAAATAATTTAAAACATATATATGCCCATTTAGATAAAGCGGTTGCTAAATTGGGTTCAACAATCGACGTAGGACAGCAAGTCGGGACTGTAGGCTCCACTGGTAAAAGTACTGGTCCACATTTACATTATGAAATTAATAAAAATGGAAATATACCAATTAATCCTACAGACTACATAAATAATGCCAGGTCAGGTATTGTAAGTTCAACAGGTATTACTGCAGTTGAAACAACTCAACAAGCCATCGATCAGGCCAAATCTGAATTAGTAAGTATGCAAAGGGACATCCTTAATCAAAAGGAATTAATCTCCAAAATAGAAAAAGATATTATTGATTCCCAATTATCTTATTATGATTGGAAACGTACTAACATACAATCTAATTTAGATTATGAGGATGCTAAGATAAAATTAGTTGATAAAAGTTCTAACAGATATTCGAAGACAATTGATTTACAAACGAAATATTTAGAGCAAAAACAAGCAGTTAATAACCAAGAATTAGAATACATAGAAGGTTTAATTAAAAAAGGTTCTTTGTCTGCAAACACTCTTGATGAAATGAAAAGCAGATTATTAGAATTAAAGACTGAAATGCTTGACACTAATAATGCTATTTCGCAACTGGCCTTAAATAAGCTTGAAACATTTAATTACCAACGCAGTTTACCAGAATCACAGCTTGAATATGAAAATGTCAAAATTAAAGAGCTAGATACGAATTCAGCTAGATATGCAAAGACGTTACAGCTAATGACCACATATATGAATCAAAAACAAAATGTTAATCGTAGCGAGTTGAATTATTTGCAGCAACAAATTGCAAGTGGTAAACATTCTGGAGAAGTTTTAGAAAAGCTAAAAGAGCGTTATTCACAGCTAACAACTGAAATGAAATCTTTAGACATTGAAATACGCGAAAAAAACTATGAAATAATCCTCAATATTAAAACTCATTACGACGAAAAAAATGATGCCATTCAGTATCAAATTGATAGAAGTAAAATTATCCAGTCTATGTACAAAGAAGGCTCGGCGGATGCAACGCGTGAAATAAATTTCCAAATGAGACAAACACAGATTTTAATAGACAATGTTGCAGCATCAATTGCAAGAATCCAACAAGAAATGCTCCACCTAGATATAAATTCAAAAGACTATAAGGATTTAAATGCTCAACTTCAAGATATGTCTCGTAATTGGTGGAATTTGAAAGCTAATTTAAAAAGTTATAATGATGAATTGAAAGATACTAACGATAAAGTAGAAGAAGAACTTGCCAATAAGTTATTTAATGCCTACAAAGAATACATGCAAGAAAAACGGGACGCACATATAAAAAGTATTGACGAGGAAATTAAACAGGAAAATGAGCGTCACGATAAGGTGATTGACAATTATAAAGACGAAATGGATTTATTTAGAAAAAATGTCCAAGACAAATTGAAACTAATTGACAGACAAGAAGCCCAACGCGATTATAATCAGGATATTAGCAAGCTTGAAAAAGAACGTGGCGATGTTCAGGGACAATATAATCTACTTCTACTGGATAATTCTCATGAAGCAAAAGCGAAACGTAAAAAGCTACAAGAACAGCTTCAACAAATTGATGAGGAAATTTCCGAAAAACGTCGTGATCGTGAAATTGAGTTACGAAAAGAATCTTTAAACGATCAGTTAGAAGCGAAAGAAACTGAGATTAGTAAAAAAGAAGAACTTGAAAATGAATATCATGAAAAAGAATTAAATTTATTAGATGAGAAAAAACAATATTGGGAGCAATACTATACAGATCGGTTAAATGATGAACGAAAATTACAGGAATTTAAAGATAAAATTCGTAATAAAGAATTTGAATCTTTAAAACAGGAATTTGAGGAACATAAAGCTTGGTTAAAAGAAAGTATGCCTGAGTTAGAGAAAACTCTTACTGACTCTATGGATGTGGTTGGAACTTCTATTAGACAAAACATTATTGATGAATTAGAGCACGCTCTAAAATTAATGGAAGAGTTCGGGAAAGCACAAAATGAAAATGGCGAGTATGGATCTTCAAAAAATAATCCAACTAATGGAGATAGTAGTTCTTCCTTATCCTTAGGTGATAAGCAGGTGCTTTTAGCAAAATATATGACGGATGTTCTTACTAAAGATGAGAGTCCTGGTCGTCAAGCTAGCATTAGAGAAAAAGCACATGCATTAGCGGCTGAAGGTAGAAAAAATAACTCTTCAATTACGGCTAATACTAGTTTTGATAACTATATTAATACATTAACCCAAGATCAGAAACAAGAATTAGCGAATTATTTCAAATCATCAGCAAATACGGTTGTTGATTCTAAGTATCTTCAAGATTATATAACAGACTACGGCAATATATTGTCAGGTTCTGGAACACACTATACAGAAGAAAAAAGTAAAACGATTAACCAAGGTGATAAAGAAATTTTATTAGGAAAATATTTCACTGAAGAACTCGTTACACAAGAAAGCCTTCCATCTAGACAATCACTAATTAGAGAAAAGGGACATCAATTAGCAAACAAAGGTAGAAATCAAAATAATGGTACAATTCCTTCAGCTTTAAGTTTTAGAGCAGCTCTTAATAATTTCTCAAAAGAAGCACTAGAAGATTTTGCAAATTTTGTAGAAACAAACATTAGCCAATTTATAGAAACACCCTACTTACGTAGTGCAGCAAAAAGAATGGCTGCACAATTAAAAAACTCTGCTTCTGCCTTCCAAGGAGGAATGACGAGTTATTCAAGCAATGGTATCGACGGATTTGGAGGCAAAGCGATGATTGTTCATCCAAATGAATTAATTAACTCCCCTATCGATACTAACAACTTGCTATCAATGGCTAATATTATGGAAAGAGCAGGCTTATTCTTCCGACCACTTTTAGATCAACTCCCATCATTCAGCAATACTCTAGGTACTGTTCAAACCGCTTCTGCTTCAACTTATGGAGATATCAATATTGAATTTAACATAGACAAAATGAATGGTGATATGAATGATTTAACGAGATTTAGCAAAATGATTAACGCAGATTTATTACGTAAGAGAGGGATGAGAAACTAGTGTTAGAATCAATTCATTTTATGTATGACAATATCTCATCTAAGGATATGGGGGTTTATATAGGATGGTCTTCAGGCAACTTGTTTGAAGAAAATCTTCTTCCCACGCGACGAATTGTTGAGAAAAAAATAGCTAATAATGAAATACCTTACTTTCAGAGAGTGGAGCATGAACCACTCTCTTTTAAATTATCTTTTTATCTAGAGAATTGGGTAAATGATGGAGATTTAAGAAAAATTGCACGTTGGCTTTTCCAGCCATATTACAAGCCACTTGTGTTTGATCATAGCCCTAATAGAGTAATGTATGCCCTTGTAGAAGGTGATTCTACTTTAATCCATAACGGGCTAAAACAAGGTTATGTTGAATTAACAATTAGATGCTCCTCCCCCTATACATATTCTCACGAGCATATCAGCGATGAGATAGAATTCAGAGAATCGAATAAAAGCTATATATTAAAGGAAGACACCTCTACATTTGCTCAAGGTGAATGTCAAAATATGAAGATTACAGCAAATGGATTGACGATTGATGAGATTAATAACACATGGGGCATTCTGTATGCCAACATTAATAATTGGGGTGACATGTAAAATGGAAACGACAAAAAAGCTAGGATTAAAAATAGTAACAGATTCATCATTTGAAAAGGATGATATAAAAGAGACAGTTATCAACTACGGTACAAACTTTAATAAGCTAGAAAAATATCTTACAACTTCAGTTCAATCTATCGAAGAATTACAGGATAATACACTTTACTCCATGGGTCATATCCTTTGGAACAAAACACCTAACATTGGTGGCCACATTGGATGGGTTGCAACCCGCGAAGGTATTCACGCCAAAAGATGGAAACCTAATAAAAATTATATCGTAGGCGATTTAATAAAAGCAGAGCCTGATAATGGTGGACTGTACGAGTGTGTGGTTGAGGGCAAAAGCACCACTACCCTCCCTACTTTTCTTACAGGTATCAATCAAGAATTTTACGATGCTAATGGTATGAATTGGCGAGGAGAATATAACTACGAAGTGGGCGATCTTATTTTTCCTACAAATGGCAGTAAACAATTCTACTATATTTGTGAAACTGCCGGTTATTCCTCCCCTTCTGAGCCGGAATGGTTTTCTATCCAAAATAATACGGCCTTTGTAGATGGCTCTGTTGTTTGGAGAAAAGCTCAAACAATTAAGTGGAAACGAATTGGCAACAGCTGTGATTTTAGACCATTCGGAAAAATAGAATAGAGGTGCTTATATGAAAAGCTGGGGTTCCCTATTAAGTGTTAAAGGCTCATACACCTCCAAAGCTCATTTAATTTCAACAGATTCACCAAGTTATTTAACGACCTTTGCTGCCGACATTATAAATGTACATGCAAAACAAGTTCAATTTTTTTATTCAGTATCCTATGATCACATCACATGGACAGATTGGAAAGAAATAAATTTCAATGATACAAATCTTTTGGATCAATATGATCTCAAAGGATTATTTTTTAAATATCAAATTACAATGAGTGCCTCTAAAGAACATGAAAGGCCTTATATACAATCATTTTCAATCCAATTTGACCCATGTGCTATTTTTGAAAACTTAGGTGATTTCATTGTTAAACCTAAAGTTTGGCTTAGAAAAAAGAACGGTAATGGAGACATTGAAATTACCAATACGATGACCAACCAAAAGATGCAGTTACGAAATTTAATCAATGATGAGGAAGTATTTATTCATTGTCAGAAAGAGGAAATTGTATCGAACAGACAAAATCTAGGGGTCTATCGATATGACGATCATAATGATGAATTTTTAGAGTTAGTTACTGGGAAAAACTATTTGAAAGCAAATGGAGACTTTGATATGCAAGTTAGATATCAGCACGTATTTATACAACAATAGTTCCCTGAAAGGAGGTGATAAAGTGAATTTAGGTGATATTAACTATAACTTAAAAGCTGCACAACCAAAAGTTTTCCTCTGCAAGCCAGATAAGAAAACCATTGCATTATTAAGTGAAGCATATGATATTAGCTACAATACAAAATTATCTGTATTAAACGAATTATCCTTTAAAATCCCAACAGTAATCGTTGAAGACGGAATTCCAAAGGATAATGAAAACATAAAAAAAATAAAGAACCGCTATTTATTTAAATTTAAGTTTGGTTCTATCACGGAATACTTTTTATTAAATGAATCCAACAAATCTTATAGCGAGGACGAGTTTATCCAATACTCCGCTCTATCCCTAGGGGTTCAACTTAGCGACAAAAATATTAGAGGTTATGAGGTAGTTAGTAAAACACTCTCCCAAATTTCCGAGGAAATTTTATCATCAGCTAATACTAATTGGAAAGTCGGATATGTAGACAGCTTTTTTGAAACGTATCGTAGTTATGAAGTATCTTCCAATAACATACTTGAAATCATTTATGAGCTGGCGAATATTTGGAATGCTTTAATTGTTTGGGACACCATTAAATTCGAAATTAATTTCTATAGACCTGAAAACATCGGCAACAATAAAGGTTTTTACATAAGAGATGGAAAATACTTAGAAAGCTTTAATTTCTCAACGAACACAATCGACACAATAACTCGGTTAAAGGCTTATGGTCAGGATGGGCTAACAATACATCGATTAAATCCCACTGGACAACCTTTTATTGAAGATTATCGATATTATATCTATCCCTTCAAACGTGAAAATGGGGTAGTCATTCGTCACTCGGAATATATGAGTGATGCATTATGTATGGCATTAGAAGACTATCAAGCATTGATAGAATCACTCTCAGAAAAGTTCACTAATTTAACTAGTTCTATTACAACACAACTCTCCATTATTCAAACGGAGGAACAACGCTTTAGCAATCTTCTAACAGAACGAATTATTATAGAGGACGAGTTAGATTTATCCAATGCGAATTTTCAATCTGGTACCCCTGCTCATCAGGATATTATTAATCGATTAGAAGAAAAAAGAGCCGAAATTTCTAATCAAGAAGCTTTTATTAGAGATTTAAAATACCAATTAGGTAGTTATGAAAATGAATTAGAAGTATTAAGAAGCAAGCTACTAAGAGAAAATAATTTTTCCAAAGAATTATTAACAGAGCTCTCTAACTTCGAAATTGAAAAAGAATATATCAATGACTCGATAGTTGAAGAGGCAGATTTGCTAGAAGAAGCAAAAGAAGTTTTTCGACAGTTTTTAGAGCCTAAAATTAAATTAGATATGAATATGATTGATTTTTTATCTATCGTAGAATGTCAAAATGATTGGGACAAGCTTAATCTAGGTGATATCGTAAGTGTTCGGTATGACAGATTACAGGTTGATATAAAAGCTAAGATTACGGAAATTACATATGATATTGAAAGAGAAACCATCTCAGTTATTATCACGAACGAAATTGATGAACAAAATACATGGTTAGATAAAATTGAAAAAGCCGGAAATACTTCCACTCTCGTTCAAATGGAGAAGTGGAAATGGAGTCTATCTGAAGAAAATAACGGCGCCATCAACGACATTATTAATAATAAATGGAATGCATTGAAAAACGCTGTGACAGCTGGCTATAATCAGCAAATCGAAATAAGTGAACGCGGTATTACTGTCAAAGATTTAACGGATCCCTTAAGTTGGCTCGTCATTCAAAATGGCTTTCTAGCAATCACAAATGATAACGGGAACTCCTGGAAGCATGCGATTTCAAAGGATGGTATTTTCGGGGAAAGAATTTTTGGGAAAATTATTTCGGGAGTTAACCTTGCAATTGAAGATGAATCAGGTATTTGGTTGACACGTGGTTCACGTACTACAATTTATAATCGCAATCGAGATGAAGTAATGCGCCTAGGACTTGTAACAGACACGGGTGAGCCTGAATGCTTTGGTTTAACTTCTTGGAATGATATCACACGGGTTGCCATTACAACTTGTGAAGGCTTTTCAGTTAGTCAAAAAGATCGTGACTCCTGGAAAAAAATATTATGGGCGAATACAGATGGAACACTATACTCTCAAAATATGGTCGCTGAAAATATTAAAATCGTCAATAACTTAGACCAATTAATTTTAGATGCCGAGAATAACTATTTTGATATTGGTTTGTTTGACAAAATTGTTGCGGATGGTAAATTGACGACACTTGAAAAGCTAGAGCTTATAAAAGAACTATATAAAATTCATTCAGACTATAAGCTCCTTCTTCAACAGGCTCAAAAATACATAAAGAGTGAAAGAGATAATCTTACGGACGTAGATGGAGAATTTAATACAGCAACACAAACGTTCCCTACTGTCTACTCTACGACTGATAGATATTCAACAAGTGCTTTAAAAAATGCCTATTTGGCGTTAATGAATTATATTTCAAACTATATTAAAATCATTAATAACGGTTATTTAGAATCTCAGAACTTAAATATTGATATGACTGATCCACTTACTGAATCCACGAGTCCAATCGAGAATCGTGGTATTTTTGTGCAAAAGTTTAAAAGTTACTATGATGAAGCAACTCGCCTACGTCAATCAATCGAAGACTCCCTCTTCTATTCAGGTATTCATATGGGTTCGTATAATAACAATTTAATTATGAATGAGTTTGGCTTTATTGCTGTACGTAGTGATGGTAAATATCGTGCATTCCTAAACGCTACAAATGGTCTGGCCCTTCAAAAGTGGGAAAATAATAAATGGGTAAGTAAATTATTTGCTACTTTAGGTGATCCGAAATGGGAGGATGGGACACTTTATGCTGAAGGTTTAGTAACCAAAAATCTTCGGATCGTTGACGGAGATTTAGGAGACGCTATTAAACTTCATTGGAAGGACGGCATTACTATTTACGGCAGAAATGGCGAGATCATAAAACTAAATGCTAATGAAGCCATTTCAATTTACGTTAAACATGATAAAAAATTTTACGTTGGTACAGACGGTAGGCTCTATGCAAAGGATATTACGACACATAATCTTAAAATTGTAGATGGTTTTCTCGGCGAGAAAATTATCTTTGATCAAAGTAACGGTATTACGATTAATGGTAATAACAAAGAACAAATACGTCTAAACGCTAATGAAGGTATTGCCATTGACGCTAACGGCGATAAACGCATATGGATTGGTAAAGATGGACTTATATATGCGAAAAAGCTTCAAATTATGGGCAATGATACGGATGAAATGATTAAAGACATAGATGGAAGCTATATCTCGGATTTAACCGTCAATAAATTAAAAACACTGAACTCCAATAAGCCCCAAGACTTTATTCATATTAAAGACAACTTCTTTAAAATTAAAACAAATTATGGTGGTTCTGAAAAAGACAAACTAACGATTACAGTTAAAGAAACTGGAGATGCTGCCTATCCTCATATGACTTGGGGAGCCGGCGGTAATGGAGGTTCAGGAAACAATGTTGGCTATCAGTATAAAAAAATGGATGGTTTCTATTTCGATTACATAGGTACAGATGGTCAAAAACGAGAATTTGCGCTGAAAAACAGTGATGACTCCATTGTTATGAGAACTCCTCATTCGATGAACTTCGAAGGGAAAAACATTAATCTAAAGGCCTCTACTGCCATTACTTTAGCTGTAGGTGAAAACAAAATTGTCATTAGTTCTACAGGTGTTAAGGTGAATGGCTCTCGAATTGATCTTAACTAAGGAGGTATCATCATGCCTGGTGTAGCAACAAAAGGTAATAAAATACAAACTAGTATGACTTCCAATCATATTAGAATAAAAAAACCCAATGAATATACTTGTGAGCCTGGCTATATAGGCGGTGAGTATTATTCTGGTTATTGGTATGGAGGAGTATGTTACGGTGTTTTAACTCCCCCCTCCTCCCCTTACATTTATGATAATATTAACGGGACAATTGATGGTGAAGTCAACGAAGGAAGCTCTAATGTTTTCGTAAATGGTAAGGCAGTCGCATTTTCAGGAGCCAAAACGTTAGAAAAGGATACATATACAGTGCCTAATGGCTGGACTGTTGAAAGCGGTAATCATACTAGTGCGCACGGCTCCATAACCAGAGGTAGCTCTACAGTGTTTGTCAATGGTAAACCACTTGTTAGAAATGGTGATTCAGCATTAACCCATGCCAACTCAACAACCAAAATAAATGAAGGCTCTAGTAATGTGTTCTCAAATTAAAAAACCGTTAAGAAAGAAGGTGATAATTTGTCACTCCCTATTAATTATTTAGAATTTAAAAACCCTATTCATATTGTTTGGCGAAAGGGAACAGCAAATGATCCATTTATTGATAGACTTGATATTGCTCGTGTAGTAAACCAACGTGTTTTTTTGCTAGAAATCCCCGATCAAATGTACAAAGTACGAATTACAGGCATGTTTGAAATTAACTATGAAGCATTTATAAAAAAGAGCATCGATAAAAATGAATTTTATGTAGATTATACAAATGGCTTCGTGTATTTTCATACATCACGAGAAGCGGAGACCATTTCTATCAATTATAAAGGAAGAGGTCTTATTCTCTATCCGTCCACTCGTATCGTTCATTATGATGGTACCGATTCAACAGAGACATTACATGAAATCATTGAAAAAAGTAAATCTCAAGTCCAAGAATTAATTGATAGAACAGATAGTTACGAAGAATATTTAAAACGTCTTGTCATTGCCATCAATAATTCAAATCATGCTACTGACCAAGCTTTAATTGCTACACAAAAGGCTAAAGATGCAACAGAGCTCGTAAAAGATGCATACGAAACAACAGTCTTAATTTATCAGCCATATGTCAATACATACGATGATATAGCGAAAAAATTCCCCTATCCTGAAGTTGGATGGACAACACAAGTATTTGATACAGGTATACGCTATAGATGGAACGGCAAAGATTGGGTTCCTATCGATGCTTTAGGAGGCAATGTTCCCTTAGCAAATGAAGTGATAAACGGCTTAATGAGTAAAGAACAATACATAAAGCTTAAAGGTATCACAAAATTTGTGAATGAAAAAACAATTGTATTTATTATTCCAAAAGACATTTTACAAGGTATTCAAGACCCACATGTTGTATTTGACTGGAATGGAGAAATTACAGAGATAAAAGCCTCCGTTTCCTCCAAAGGCTCACAACCAACCCCAATTCAAATTCAAAAATCAGCGAATTTTAATGATTGGGTTGATATTACGGATAATCCAGTAATGATTGTTGCAGATAATTATCTTGATAATAAAGCCCATACATTAACTGAAACGAAAATACAAAAGGGTGATATTTTTAGATTACATATCCCCTCTTTTTCTGTTGATGCACAAAATTTATCAGTCAATATAAAAATAATGTTAAACGACTCTCTAAACCCATAATGGCTTAGAGAGTTTTTATATACAAAAAACTAGGAAGAAAGAAGGAATTTTTAATGAATAACAAACCATTGGTATCTTGGTATGAAGGAACAAATGAATTTTCTAAGAAAGTAGACTACACAGTAAATTATGGTACTGTAGATGCTTCCTCACCTTCACCGAAAAAAACATTCTTTATTTGGAATAACAGAGGGGGCCAGGAAGATTGCCCTAAAATGGAGGAGGTAACGTTTACAACTCGCGATAGAGACGGTGGTACTACCGTAGAAGCTGTTCGAGACAACTGGTTTAGAGTTCGTGTTGATTCTTTAGGTGAAACAGATGAAAAATTTTGGACGGAAGTTGGTAAAGGTGGAGTCGATACAAAAAATCCAACAGGTCTTAAGGACATAGGAACAAATGGTACTACGACTAACAAGTTTGCTGAAACAGCTCAAGTATGGTCAAGTCTTAAAACGTTCGCTTTAGGTGCATATGTTAAACCTACAACACCGAATGGATATATTTATAAAGTAATCAATGCGGGAGAAACAAGTGAAAAAGAGCCGTCATGGTTGAAAGTTGAAGGTAATACCTTTTTTGATAACAGTATTGAATATCTTCCAGTAAAAATTGAAAAAACACCAAATGCAAAAGAAATTTTAGGTTTGGCAAATAACACGAAGGAAGATGGCTCTAACGCTCACTTAGCAGGCGGTAACTTTGTTCAAATTACTGTCTATGCAGAGGTGCCAGTAACAGCATCCGCAGGGAAAAATTCTTTAGTACAGCGAGTTTCTTACCGCTACGTTTAATCAATTTAAATCAAGAGGGTTAGGGGGAACTTTCCCTACCCTTTTTTATTGGATTTTATGAAGCTTCAATACAATGAAGGGATTGATAAATATGCTATTTGCAGATTCAAAAAATGTGCAAGCAATCGGTCTTCCTTTTAACTGGAATGCCGATTATGCAAATGGAAAAAATTACGCTGAGTATGACCTGCTCACGCATAAAAAAAATGACTTTTATTTAGTACAGAAAAATCAGGTCGTTCGTTTTGGTTTGTTTGGTCAAGGGATGAAATTTTTCTTCGAAATGTCAGATGGTTCATTCAACTTAATGAGAAGAAGAATTGAAGTTGAGTATATTGATGAAAATGGAAAAACTTATCATTTAACAACAAATTTTGAAAACAAAGACCTTATCACATATAAAGAAGCCTACGCTGACTACAGTAATGCACAAGGTGTTCAACGCTCAAATATCAAGTCAATTAATTTTGGCTACAAAACAATTTACAAGAAAGATGATGTGCAACTATTCTTCCAACCTGTCGTATCACTCCCCTTTAACGAGAGTGCCTTTATTGAAGTCAAATTAACATCGAATAAGGACATGAATGGTTATTTGGCATTCAAATCAGGAGGGATTGAAGTAGAACGTTTCTATGCCCCTTTAGAAGCCAATAGAGCAGGTCAGATTAATTGGGTTATCAAAAACTAACATAAAGAGAGGAAATGCACTATGAAACGATTTTGGCTACGTCTTCCTGAAAAAAATGATTACTTAGAAATAACAGCTACGAACAATAAGTTATCATTGTTTGAATCTTCAACTGAAAAAGCTTACACAGTAGACACAGGGATATATTCACTTGAGAGGTTAAGAGACAATCTTGTTAGTAAAGGTTTAGACGCTAGGATTGGAGAAATCAAAGATTCTAAAAATTTTAAATTCATTGTATTGTTTTTAAACAATTCATTCACATATGTAAATGGTAGTTTTATTACTTTTATTGGTGGCATAGAGTCCATTGACACAGGAGATAGACTAGAAGGAAACATAATTTATATTTAAAAAATTCAGGAAAGGAAGATACTCTATGACAGTTGTAGGCGGTAATTTAGAACGCAAAGAAATTGGATTGACTATTGGTGTTTCAGGAACTCACTATAATACTGAGATTAATAGAACAACAGGTCTTCTTCAATTGATGCAGATTGATGTTGATGGTCATGGAAACCCTATTTACACCAAACAAGGTTCTTGGACTTCTGATGTAGTTGACTTAGGCGATAAGTTTAAGGACTTCGAAAAAGTATTTACCACTAACACAAATAAAGGAGCAAGCTCTTTCGCAATATTAACTAGAGTCTCAGACAATGGTATAGATTGGTCTAATTGGACAGCTATAGCTATGGATGGAGCTATTCAATCTGATACTAAACAATTTATTCAAGTGAGAATAGATTTATTTGCAGGTTTTGTGGTAGATGAATTTATTATAGCAAAAAGTGATTTTGAGAAAAATGAGTTCATTGAAGAAAGAGAAGTTTCATTAGGAAGATATGTAACACCTAAACTAACATCAAACACATCTTCATTAGAAGGGTTTGCTTTTTCTGCAACAGAGTTCCATACTGGCAATTATCCTCCTTGGAAAGCTTTTGATAAAGCAGACACAAGCGAGGGTTACATTACAAAAAGTGGTGTAATAGAAGGTATTCTTGGATTTTGTTTCAATAGTGGCAAAAGGATTACAAAGTACAAAATCAGAAGCATGGCATATAGTAGTGTTTTAAACTCAATGCCCAAAAATTGGATTGTCCAAGGAAGCAATGATACTACAGATGGTATTAACGGCAGTTGGTATGATTTAGACACTCAGAGCAATCAAATTTGGACTACAGCGAATACCGATAAAGTATTCGATATAACAAACAATGCTAGTTATCGTGCTTTTAGAATAAACTGGACAGCGAACAATAATTTCACAGCTTATTCAGGTATAGGAGAACTAGATTTCTATGAAGATGGTGCAACTGCACTAAATCTTAAACGTGAATATGAGAATGACATGACATTAGATAAAACTTGGTCAGATACAGGAAGTATTCATAAAAAGAAGATTAATCGTAATGATTGGGTAAAAATTGATAAATTGGAGGTGCGCACAATTGACTAAGACGCTTATTAAATTCTATCCTCAAATGACTTCTAATACAACTCCTTATCTAACCACATCAAGTGAAACCTATAATGCCACAAGATTGTCTTGGCACGCATTTGATGGCAATGCCTCTACAGACTGGGCTAGTAAATATGTCACAGGATGGCTAAAAATAAATTTTCTAGAACAAAAAAAACTTTCTAATATTTATATTCGTGGAGATGCTACTGCAAGATATTCCCCTAAGAATTTTACAGTTCAAGTCTCCAATGATGATGTAAATTGGGAGTTAGCGTATACTGGAACCAATATCACATGGAATGATAATGAAACAAAAGTGTTCCCTATAGAATTGGCAGAGTCTGGATATAGATATTATAAGATTAATATCACTGCTAATAACACTGGATTATATTCTACAATAACAGATATTTATTTTGATGAATTATTACCTAGTAACAAAACTCTTATTTTACATGATGATGAATATAAGAAGTTCATCCCAAAAACATACTTTCAACCTAAGGATACTAATCTTGTTCCTATAATGACTAGCAATACCACACCGAAAGGAAAAGTATCAGCAAACTACGAAGCTGACCCTGCTTGGGGTGCTTTTGATGATGGTACGAAATCTAGGTCTTTTTGGTTTTCTTCTGACAGTGGTAACCCTAATAACCAATGGCTACAATATGAATTTGTAGAAAGTAGAATTGTGAATAAAGTATCTTTACAATCTTTATCGGTCATATCAGGGGGAAATTATGGGATTAAAAATTTCACAATATTGGGCTCAAATGATGGTGTTAACTATGATGTGTTGTTTAATGGTGTTCATCCAAACAACAGTAGTGAAGTTTTTTATGATTTCCCAAATAAAAATAGCTATAAAATTTATAGAATCAAAGGAAATAGCTACAATAGTGATGCACAAATGTTAATTAGCTCTTTCAAAATGTTCGGTGATGAAGTGTTGGGCAATCCTTCTCATTGGTCAACAGTTTCCTCTACACTTCCAACTTCTACACAGTTTTCTGAAAAAGGTATGGACAACCTATCTCCCCTACTTGACCGCAAAGCAACAGAGCTAGAACCCCTAACAATGTCAGATAAAAGTGAAATTTTAGGTTTTGGTGAGACAGGAAAAGTATTCAGCAAAACTATTTATTTAAAGAAATATTTTGACATTAAAAGCACAAGAACAGAGGTGAAGTAATTACAATGGTGAATTATACTGATAATATTATACCAAAAATGACAAGTAACAGCACAAATGGATTTATAGCTACAGCTAGTAGTGAGTATAGTAGCAATTACCAGCCTTGGGGAGCATTTGATAGAGGGGATAATTATTGGTCTTCATCAAGTGGTTCTTCTAGTGGTTGGATTTCATGCGAGTTTCCAACACCTAGAAAGATTATAAAATTTACTATTAGAAATAGAATTGATGCATCTTCTCCCATAGTTTTTTCATTCGATGGATTTGATGGGGTCAATTGGATAGTTCTATACAAAGAAGACAGGGCCTCATTTTGGAAAGATGGTGAAAAAAGAGAGTACTATGTTAATAATACTAAGGAATATAAAAGATATAGAATTAATATTTCTCAGTCTCAATCTGTTGGTAGATACCCCGAAATAGCTGAAATTGAAATGATGGAAGAGTTAATTTACAAAAAGACTCTTCTTCAATCAAATAAAAAAGTATATTCACTAGAACCAATTGATGCTATCTATGAAACTAAAATGACCTCTAATACTGCCCCCTCTCCATTCGTGGCTAGTGCTAGCAGTGAATATAATTCAACATACCCTGCATGGAAAGCGTTTAATGGTACTAATACAGGTGGTAGCTATGATTATTGGAGTAGTGTTGCAGGAACAAAAGCTTGGATACAAATTAATTATGGCAAAAGAGTTCAAGCTAATATCCTTGAGTTAAGTGCTTCAATGACTACTCAAGAATTAGCGAATGGTATGCCGAGAGACTTCAATATTTTAGCGTCAAATGATAATTCTAATTTTATAAAATTATCTGAATTTAAAGACCAAACGTGGAAAAATGGAGAAACTAAAGTATTTAAGTTTAGAAACAACATTGCATATCAGTATTACAGAATAGAGGCATTTAGTACTAATGGATATGGATATGTATGTATTGGTGAAATATTATTCAAAAACATTGCAAATAATATTATAGAAGTACCAAAAGCAAGTGTGAATAATTTTGTTAACTATGGTACTAATACTTCCAAAAATCTAAACAGAATTATTGAAACTAAAGACTACATTTTACAGGATGAAGTCTCAAAAAATGAACAAGGTCTTTGGACAACTAAAATAGATAGGAAACCACTCAGCATTAGTTTTAAATAGTGCTGAGTTTTTATTTTAAATTTCTTAATACAATAAGGAAGGAATGACTAAATGGCAACAATTGGTCAAGCATTAACTTCTCCCGAAAGTGGTTGGAGAAGATATGATGATACAGATGACTCGTTTAAATATAGTGGAGATTGGAACACATCTGTAGGTGCAGGTATGTATAATGGTTCTAGAAAATATTCAAGCATAGTTGGAGATAAAATTTCTTTTTCATTCAATGGAACAAAATTGAGAATAATAGGAGTATTGGTAACAAACTCAAACACAAATGGAAGTAAAACTATAAAAATTAATATTGATGGAGAACCATATGTATTCTCTAATATAAATTCTTCTACAAGTGCTTCTAGTAATGTTGACCAAGCGCTACTTTTTGAAAAAAGTGGTCTTAATTTTTCTAACCATGTGGTTGTTATAGAATTAGCTTCAAATTTCTTTTGGTTTGACGCTATTGACATAGATGTAAATGGAGAAATATTTAGACCTCCTAATAAAAAACTTTTAATACGTAACAACAGCACTTATTACTCTCTTTCAGAAAACACTCTAATTCATCTATCTGACAACTCTATTAAAAACATGATTTTACATGGTATTGAGCAAGGTAAAGAGATTCAATTAGATGTACCTTTTGATAAACATAGATACTTTAATGACACACCTGTTGATGGTGCGAGTGGCAAAGTGTTTACACATGATGTTGGTAAAATTAATACGTTGAATATCAAAGAAATAAGAGAGAGTAAGTTTGTACCTACTTATAATATGATTGCTACAAGTATGACAGCTAACAATGCTCCTTCTCCTTTTGTAGCAAGCGTTAGTTCTATACATTCTGACCCCTACCCTGCTTGGAGAGCTTTTAATGGTACAGTTATTGATATGGCAGACGCTTGGATTTCGAGTGGTAGCTATGTAAATGGCATAGGCTCAGAATGGATACAAATAGACTATGGTGAATCTAAGTTTGTAAACACTTTGTTTCTAACACATAGAGCAATATCAACATCTAGCTACTCTCCAAAAAAAATAGAAATATTAGGTTCTAATGATGGGAAAACATTTGATGTGTTACATACTGATGATAGTCAAATAGCATGGGGAGTAGGAGAACGCAGAATCTTTACATTTAATAACACACAAGCATACAGATACTATAGATTGAAGATATTGGAGATTCATGGTACACAAGCAGGTTCTTATGTTCAAATAGGGGAAATTCAATTTGGATACAAAGGAGAGGTGAACTAAATTGGCAACAACAGAGCAATTATTAGCAAAATACGGTGTCGCATGGTTTGGTTTTGATGAAGCAAGTGGAAATGTTGTAGACAAGCTAGGCAATGGCTATACAGGCACAGTTACAAACGTAACTAGAGTTGAAGGTTGGAATGGTGAAGGGAAGGCACTAGACTTTAATGGAAATGGATATGTTGATTTCGGTAGAAATTTACTAAATGTAAATGATTTTTCAATTAAGTTTAAAGTTAAAGTTAAGTCATTCCCAACTACAACACCTGCTACTATTCTTCAAAATGAAAATCAATCTACAGGAAATGGACTAGGATATCTTTTTTATCTCTATAATAGTGGGTTATTATCATTTGAATGGTTAACTTCTCGCTCTCCATTTACTATATCTAATGCTGTAGTAACAAGCAAGCCTATAGAGTTAAATAGATATTATGATATACTAATCACTCAAAAAATTATAGACTCAAAACAAATGATATATATATATTTAGATGATGAGTGTGTTGGAATGTCAGTCAGTTCTATAAACTTTAGATTAGGTGGAACTAATCTAATGCTAGGAGCAAACGGATTGACAAGCTACAGGTATTTTTTTAATGGTCAAATTGATGATTTAAAAATCTACAACAAAGCTCTCTCCCCTTCTGACTTCACTCAAAAGCGTTTAGTAGTTAAAACAACAGACAATAAAAACCTTGTTTTATCCCCTACTTCAAATCGTGTAAAAGAGATTCCAAACACAGCAGAATATATGATGTTAGCTCAAGGTGGAGTAGTAAAAGAGATTGATTCAGCAGTTGATAGTCAACCTATTGATTTTACTAAAACTACAACTGAATATGAGATTGTGACTAATAATAAATCAGTATTAGGAAAAGGTAGAATGTTTACTATTCCTATCGGTAGTGATTTTAAAACAGCAATGATTGAGGACAACTATTAAACTAGTTGTCCTTTTAATACTGAAAAATATTGGAGGTCAATACAATGGCTAATAGTAAAGATAATTTAAGTAAATATGGTAAATCATTTATTGGTTTTGATGAACCTAGTGGTAACGCTATGGACTCAATTGGTGGAAACACAGGAACAAATTTCAATACCAATAGACTTGCAGGGTGGAATGGCAAAGGTTGGTCTATGAATTTCAATGGTTTGGCTAGTTATTTACAATTTAATGCTAAGGTCATTCCCATTGGAGCAAAAAGTATTAGATTTAAAATAAAAGTTAACGAAACATCTCTATCTACTTTTAAGTATATCTTATCTAATACTATTGAAAAAGGCAGTGGTTTAAGGTTTGTCCTACAGACAGATGGCTCTATTTTAGTTAGTTTATATCAAAACAGCGAACAGGTTTTTCAAACAGCTACATCTAGAAAGATACTTGATGGTCAATGGCATGATGTGTTATTCACATGGGATGGAACAATAAGTAGTAATGCCATAAAAGTTTATATTGATGATTTAAGTGTTCCTGATAAACAATCAACAGCAATCACAAAAGAGACAATAAATCCTACAAATAACCTTATAATAGGAAAACACACCATTTCTGACGCACATTTTTTTAATGGTCAACTAGACTCAATCGAAATCTATGATAGAGTAATCTCCCCTATCCCTGACAAATACCTAGTGCAACACAACTCTGATTACAAATACCATGATGGCACTTCTTGGCAATCAACAACAAACACAGAAGAAAACTTCATTCAGTATGGCATGAACAATTTTGACCATATTAAAGAAGCTCAATGGAAAGAATTATCAGGTGATAAATCAGTAGTAATGTGGTCTGATTTTGAGGATAAACAATTTGCTTCTGTTGTTTTAAACAAAAAGGATTTCAAAGCTCAAGATTTACTTGGTGAATCACCTCAAGCAATTTACTACACTGACTCAGACACTTCGAAAATCGTTGTAGAGACAGGTGTTGATCCTTATAGTGTTTATGACTACATTGGAGAACTCCCTACTGTAGTGGCTTATACAGAGTCCACAGACGACATTATTGTATCAACAACTACTGAGCCATTCGACATCTACGATGAATTTGGTGATAGCGTTGAGGTACTTTACTACACTGATGATGAAGCCGTAAAAGAGGCTGATTTAATCCTTGAAGCTAATTGGTCACCTGTCGATGAATTGGAAGGTGACTTCGAAGTTGTGACATGGACTGATGAAGCCCCTGAGACTGCTCAGAGAGTGCTTGAAATGACGGCAGTACCAAAACCTCAGTTCATTAAATTAGTAAATCCGAAACGCTTGTACGGATATCTAGATGATGTTTTTGTTAATGATATTTCTCAATCATACCGTGATGAGGCTCGATACTTTGTTACTGGAGAAGATACTTCTAGATGGTATGTATGGGATAAATCAGCACAGACATTTGTTGTTTCTGATGCTTCAACAGAAGAAGCTATTCTTAAAAATGGTATGAAGTACCATGAGTTAAATAGTATCACTGATAAGCAATGGAAAACATGGGGAAAGCATTATATAAATATTGGTGTGTTCTTAAAAGACAATCCTCGTGACACGATTGTTTCAGTTGTTGAGAGTATCTCTTATGAAGATTATCTTCCCCGAAATACGACTACTATTGAGAAAACAAATTTTTATATTTTAAACACAACTGCTAAGATTGATCTTTCTTTCGTTGGAAATACGCTTAAAGGTGTTTTAAGTGACGATGATCTAACTCGTGTTCAATATCGGGTGTTACTAAATGGTGGTTATTATTATCCTGCTGATGGTAGCTTTACAAAATTAAGCGAATCCCCTCATAACATTAACCTATCCATTAGTAGTAAAGATACTAAAATCGACAATTGGAATAACTTAAAAGTAGAATTCCAGGATTCCTTTGGTACTACTGATTATTGGCAAGCAAACTTCATTGGAACATATTCAGGTCTTATCTTTAAAGATGTTTATGGTAAGTATTATTCAAATGAAATCGGCGAGGTTTTAAAGTATCTAGACTTCGGTATTATTATAGCAGGCCAGACAACGGTGGAACATGAAATTTTCCTAAAAAATCAGTATGGGTATGATGTTAAAAATATACACTTGTACGCAAATACATCTAATTTCCCTACTGGAATGTCGATTGAGTTCAGTGAGAGTTCGGCTCCTTTTACTCCCTATCCTGAGCTAAAACTGAATAGAACACTTCAAAATAATGAGGAAATGTCATTCTTCGTTCGACTTACAACTGAATTAGGCGCAACGCCTGACGCTAACGGTTCATTTGACATTATCGTGAGAGCAGACAAAGCCTAATCACAATACAATGTGATAAGGAAGTGAAAACCTATGGAAGAAAATATTAATTCCGATCGAATTGAGCGGGAACTAGCAATTTCACCAATTACGGATTCGTACTTTATTAATGCTAAAGATGAAATAAAACCGAATAATCGTTTTAAAGCAAAGTATAAATTATTCGCGGTAGGATTTTCAGATGTTTCAACCGAACTAATTGTAAAACAGTTTGACAACTCCGATTTGGTGACAGAGATTACACCGCGAGCAATTGATGCAAGTGAAAAAGAAACCTATATTAATATCGTTTATCGGGATAATTCAACTGTTTTGGCAGAAATACAACCATACATCCACAATTTTGTTGAGATAGAAATTGAAGTACGTCCTCACAATAGAATGGTAGCTATTTATGAAGTGCAGCAGCCTCCTATCGCCACTGATGTGTTTAACCCAACTCAAGATGCTTTCACCCGCGAGAAATTAGACTATCAATCCATTAACTACGGTGGATATACATCTATGGTAGTTGGACGAAGTGAAGATGATATTTGGCGCTCCTTTTTACAGTTTGATTTACACTCTATCCATCCATCTTATATTTTAACCGACGCAAAATTACGTTTGTATTATAGTGGCACAGTTCCAGATGGTATTGATTTAGAACTTTTTAATGCAAATAAAGCCTGGTCAGAAAATAACATTACCCATTTAAACAGACCAACACCTATTGAGCTTGTGACAGACCAATATACAGTGAATAAAAAAGTAGGCTTCGTAGAGTTCAATGTAGTTAATATCGTTAAAGACTGGACTTCATTAAATCAACCAAATAATGGCTTTATTATTCGTGTATCAAATGAAACCTCTACTGGACAAGTAATCTTTAAAACTAGAGAATCTTCACTGCCTCCAGAGTTACTTATCGATTATTACGATTCTAGAATTTTCAGCATCGGTAAAAGCCAGCATTTAACAGAGATTTATATCTATAAAAGACAAGATTCATATATAAATACTGAGATAACGGTTGATTCAGTATTTGATTTTTCCAAACAGGAAACTGAAATATATGTACATAGAAAAGAAGTTCCACTAGATATGGATATATTCACTGAAATTACAGTGAACCAACCATATGTAAATGCAGAAATGATTGTAGCTATCCCTCTTGAAAGTAATAAATTTACAGAAATTAGTATTAGGAATCCTCGAGTAGATAAAACAAATGCAGAGATTACAATAAATAAACCAATCATTCCTGCTAAAATAACTGTTAGGAAAAGTGATAGCAATCCCATTTTAACAGAAATTATTGCATCTAAACCTAATATTCCTGTCAAAATAACAATTCCTTCTTATGATGACAGCACAATAATGGCAGTAATCGAAACGAATGATATTCATATTAATGAAGTCGATACAGTAATTATCGTTTCGATAGATACGGTTAAAACAGAAATTACTCCGCGGGTAAAAGATGAAGAGAACTTATACACTGAAATTACAGTAAGTAAAAATATAATACATACTGAAATCTATGTTAACTATTCAGACGATATTTTTGTTGAAATCGATGCAAATGTGAAGAGTGATATCGACACAGAAATAATAGCGAGCATCCCTATTATCCCTATTGAGCTCACAGTACAAAAATATGATGAGGATATTATTCTGACAGAAATATTTAGTGCTTACACTTCAAATATTTTCTCTGAAATTATTGTACATCAAGTTGATGATATAGAAACGGTTATAGATATTAAAGCAACTAGCAATATTGCTACTCGAATAATTACCTCTAAGCCTATTATATGGAGCGAAATAACTGTTCCTACATGGGATGAATCAACTATTATAACAACAATTGAACCCCGTATCTTTATGGTTAACAATGTTCAAACAGTTATTGTAGTTAACGGCGGCGTTTCAGGATACGCATTTATTATGTAACAACTATAGAAAAAGGAGAATATACATGATTATTAAAAACTATGAAATTGGCGAACTACAATCTTTTTTATTCAACTTACTTTTAAAGGGAAAAGAATCTCGAATGCGAACAAGATTTTTAAAGCTTTTAGAAAAGCAATTAAATCAAATAAATTTGGAAAGACAACAATTAGTAGCTGAGTATGCTGAGAAAGATGAACATGGAGAAGTTTTATATAAGCTAGAAACAGTCGATGGCAATGAAATTGAATTTCCGATTTTCAGTGAAGATGCTGAAAAAGAAGTTCAAAAACAAATTTTAACACTTCTCAACGAGGATTTTATTATCGAAGAAACAGCAGACAAAATTGACATGTTAAATACTCTACAAGAAATTATTTTGAATTGTGATTTAGAATTTACTGGTAAAAAGGCTACTATGTATGATAGATTTTGTGAAATTTTTGAAGAAATGAAACATCCAGAGATTACTCAGTAAATTTCTTATAAGGATAGGTGAGGTTTAATCCCGCCTATCCTTTAATAATTTATAAAAGTCGGTGATTACATGCAAAATGAAAAAATTGGCGAGAGATTGGCTAGTGTGGAAGTTGAAATAAAAAATCAAGAAAACCGAATTTCAAAATTAGAAGGTAATCATGAATTATTGTATCGCTTAACATTAGTATCGGAACAACAACAAGAGATGAATAAACACCAGCAAATCCAATTAAATAGAATGGATAAAACGTTTAATAATATCAATATGAACCTAACGAAATTAAATATGACACAGGATGAATTACAGGAGGATGTAAAAGGTATTGGAAAACGAGTTGATAGCATTGAAGATGATTTAAAGCTGGAATCTGCAAAGGACAGTATTTTGATCAGCGACATGATAAAGCAATACCTTCATTGGTGGATACTCATTCCAACAATTATTATTGGTGGTCTAATTTTAAAATCATTAGGTCTATAAGAAAGGAATTGATAGCTATGAAAATCAATTGGAAAGTTCGCATCCACAATCCTCAATTTTGGATTACGGTAGGATTATCAATTATTACACCCCTATTCGCCTATTACGGCATTACAGGAGCTGATTTAACTACTTGGCATAGTGTATGGGCCTTAATCCTAAATGCAGGCTCTAACCCATATGTATTAGCCTTAATGGCTGTGAGTACATATAATGCAATTTTAGACCCTACAACTGCTAGCTTGAATGACTCAACACGAGTATTAGCAATTAAAAAACCGAAAAGAGATGAGTAATAATGGCGAATTTTATTTGTCCTGTGAAGAACGCGAGATTAACGAGTAAATTTGGATGGAGAGATATCGGCTATGGAAAGGAATGGCACCAGGGTGTCGATCTAGCCTCAATAGGAAAAGTTCCTGTTTATGCTAGTGCTGCTGGAGTTATTAGTCGAGCTCAAGTGTTAAGCAGCTATGGGAATGTCGTTATGATAAGACATACTATCAATGGGAAAACTTATGAAACGAATTATGCCCATTTAGATTCCTCTTGCGTTCAAGTTGGACAAAGAGTGAAGCAAGGACAGGCAATTGGTATTATGGGTAACACGGGACGAGCATTTGGAATACATTTGCATTTTGAAATTCATAACGGTACCTGGGAAAAGGGTCAACCGAATGCTATTGATCCTATGAAATTTATTACATTAACGAATAAAACTACTAATGAAGGAGAACTAACGATGTCACAATACAATGAATTGCTAAATAAAATTAAAGAGCTTGAGGATGCTTTAAAAACAAAACAAGCTGTTATCCCTACTCGCAAAGCTACCGAAACTCACAATGCTGCATGGGAATGGTTGAAATGCCAAGGCATTACTAATGGCTCAAATCCTCAAAATTTCCTAACACGTGAGCAATTCGCGACAATGTTAAAACGATATAACGATTTATTCAACAAAAAGTAACCTACTTTATACATAGTTTTACCCTACACTAACATTACTTGGCGACAAATCACAAATAGATCTATCCTTAAAAATCCTATTTTTATGTTATCGTGCTGTTGTTTGCACTTATTTAATATGTGTTAGAGAGAACAGAATGAGCCGCTTGTGGCAACAGATGTTTTTGGCGCCTAAATGTCAGCTGCAGGATGTTGGTTACGAAGGCATTATCATAGGACGTTATGTTTTTTCCTTTACTTGCTCGCTCCATGGTCAATAAAAAGCATGTCAATCATTGAGCTTTACTTGGAAGCTCCAAACATTGACGTGCTTTCCGTATGATTCTAGGACACTTAGTATAGATGAAAGTCATTTAATAAAGATTCCTTGTCCTTGTGGTTGCAAACCACCATTTATACCTTTTTACAACCCCAGCTTGTCATTATTTAGTGTACGTTACAGACGCTGGTCAGTTAAAGACTCCGGATAATATGATATCAGTAATTGATACAGCTACAAATACTATAGTCGCTACCATTCCAGTAGGGCTTCAACCTCAAGGCATTGCTTATACTCCGAATGGTGCGTTAGCTTACGTTGCAGATGAAAATTCAAATGCAGTATCTGTTTTAAACACAGCAACATACAGTGATTGCGACCATCCCTATAGGGTTATCTCCTGATCAAGTAACTATCTTGCCAGACGGAAAACTTGCTTATGTCACAAATCAACTTGACAATTCGTGTCTGTAATAGATACAGCAACAAATACGGTAATCGATACAATCCCACGGTTTAACGGGCCTACCGGAAAAAAATCGGGACAATCTGCATGAAAAATCGGGTCTCTAGAGATAAAAAACAGGCCTATTTCCATGTTCATCTACATAAAAACAGACATATTTTCTATTGCAGTGTAGTCAATAAAAAGTATGTCTGGTTGATTTTGTTATAAAGTTTGTTTACGACTACTAATTCCTTGTTGTTCATTACCTTCAAATTTGGTAACTTCTGATTCAAGAGATAAAAGTGGGGCTAGCTCAAAGCTAACCCCACTTAAACCACATTACATAGCCTTTAAGATTCTAGTACATTTAAAATAGCATCAAGATCATTGACAGCAATATCTAGGCGTTCCTTCGCCTCGATATTTTGCTGTTTTAATTGACTAAACTCTAGTAAATTTTTCTCATGCTTTAACTTGATAGAAGACAAGCGTTCAATGCGCGATTCTACCTTTTCTATTGCTTGCTCACAAACTGCTGTCCATATCTTTTCTGACTGCTGCATTTCATTCGTTGACGGGTTGTGATGACGCATAATTCGTGCATATACTGCTTCAATTTGTTCAATTAGTTCTGAATAAAAATGACGCTCAACACGAGTTGTTTGGAATGTTGGGTGCTCTACCTCTTTTGCATATGGGGTAATTTGACGAAGCAGCTTTCCAGCATTTTCTCCGAAACCATGCGATAAATTCAATACATTCATTAACTGTAAAAGCAAACGAATTTCTTCTAGATTAATAAGCTGTGAATCGATGCTTTCCTTTAGCTTTAAGGATTCCATATAGCGTCGATCAAAGTGCTCAATTTCACCATTGCGTTGTTCTACTAAATGATCACCTGCATTGTCTTTTAAGCTTTTAATATAGCGAATTGCATGGCTTTTTAGCTCTTCCATCGATAGCAAGTTGTCATTGTCTTGTTGTGGCTTTCCTCGTTGAACATACGCAAATGCATCCATTTTTTTGGGCCATTGTGCTGCTGGGGTTTCATCTGAGACATTATAGCGTATATAAATTCCGTGCATTCCATATCCTCCAAGTCCATTAAACAAGTATCTCTAAAGAGAGTAAATCGAATTCGCTATTTTTTCAAGTAAAAAACTTTTAAAGATTGAAAATCCTTCTTTCGAAACATCAATTCTAATATCCCGAGTAGTCGATACTGTTCTGGATCACTCTATTTATCAAATAGAAGGTCTTCCCCCTTTACCTCTGACAAGCTTTGTTTTACACAATTTGAACATATTCTACGACTAAAATTCTCAAAATTAAACCCCCAAAAGCACCATTCCTATGGCGTTTGCTGTCCTACAGTGGCAAAATTTTTTTCGTTCATCCTAATTAAGTCTCTTGTCGTATTTGCTTAATGCTTTTACCCTCAGTAAAGGCATGAATTGATTTTATTGTGCCTACTGATTTGAAGTTTGCCCTGTCATAGACCTTGGCGACCTGTTCATTGATAGGCAAAATCCAGAGATATTCTAACCCTTTCTTTACCGACTCTTGCTGAATATATTGCAGAATATATCCAATCAATCCTCGTCCTCGATGGCTTTCAAGTGTTGCTACACTCTCAACTCTCCCTTGATTTCCTGAGACGAAAATATTGGCAGTACAGCAAGCTGTGCCATCTAATCTTAATAAATAATACGTAAAATACGGAGAATAATAGGTTTCCTCAAAAGCTTTTTTGATTAATGCAGGCTCCCCAAATGTAGAAATGCTCATTTCTACGGCTAACGCTTCCTCCATATTTGCATCTATTACTCGCTCAATCTGTATGGCAGGATTATGTGATAATTGCGAGTATTCACCATTCCAACACTGTACATCATCAGTAAAACTTTCATAATGTAAGCCATGATTCTCTAATGCTTCTATACATGACTGATTTTCCTCCACATTGTATAAATACAATCTTGGGGTGAGAGCTTTTGCTTGATAAAAATCCTTGATTTTCTTTAAAAACATATCTGGTTCGACAATCTTCTTCCATATGTGTGCATGATTGGCGTCATAATATGTTGGCATTTCATTATTGTAAAATAATACTCCTTCATGACATGTTTCCATCTCACTAAAACTTTTAATATAATCAATATCTAACTGCATGATATGCTCTATTTTATACATGTTCTGTTCCTCCCTCAATCCATTTTTCATATAAATCCTCTAGCTGCTGCTCAAGCTTTTGACGTTGCTCCTTAGCAAGTGTCGGCTCCTTTAATCTCCTTTCAAGCTTTTCAATTTGTTCTTCTATCGCTAGCTCTTTTTTAACAGCATATGGTTTTTCAGACACTTCTTTTTTAACTGGTTCTTTTACTATTTCTGAGCGTTTTTGTCTTGCCCATTCATAATCCCCTTCAAATACTTGAATGTTTTCATGGTCAATCCATGCAACTTTTGTAAAAATCTTTTGTAAAAAATAACGGTCATGCGAGACGCCAATTATGGTTCCTTCAAAGGACTCCAGTGTATCCTCCAATACCTCTCTCGCTTCAATGTCTAAATGGTTAGTTGGTTCGTCCAGCATCAATAAATTGATATCCTCATGCATTAACTGTGCTAGACGTAAGCGCATCTTTTCACCGCCACTTAAATCCTTCACTTTTTTAAAAACGTCATAGCCATAAAATAAAAACTGAGCCAGAATATGGCGTGCCTCAGCCTCTGACACAGAGACACTCTCACGAAAGGCATCTATTAAGCGAATGGCCGGATTTTTATGCTCAAATTGCTGTGATAGGTAGCCAATTTTAACACTGCTGCCGACTTGACAAGCACCTTTATTAGGTTCAACTTCACCTAACATCATTTTTAATAACGTTGATTTCCCACTGCCATTACCACCAACAATCGCCAGACGTTCTCCGAAGTAAACCGCTAAATTACTTTCCTTAAATAACGATTTCTCAAATGCATGGCTAATACCCTTCATTTGTACAACCTCTTTACCACTACGCTCAGCCATCGTTAATGCTAAATTCATTTTCTTTTTCGTTAGGGGCTTCTTCACACGCTCTATACGGGCTAGTGCTTTCTCCATACTTTTAGCACGACGATGCAAGCCAGCATTTGGCGGGTTTGCTTCATTTGCCCATTGCTTTAAGCGCTTTATTGTTTCCTGCATTTTTTTTATTTTCTTTTGCTGTTCTTCGTATTGAGCAAATTGCTGTTCAAGCTTAGTGTCCTTTTGTTCGACAAATGCATCGTAATTACCAACGTACGTAAATGCCTCTCCATCTTCAATTTCAATTATTTTATGAGCCATTTGATTCATAAAGTGGCGATCATGTGATACTGCAATAACAATTCCTGCAAAATTTCGGACATAATTTTCTAGCCATTCGATTGCCTGCATATCTAAATGATTGGTCGGTTCATCTAATAGTAAAATAGAAGGATTACTTAAAAGGATTTGCCCTAGCATTACCTTCGTTTTCTCCCCACCACTTAAGCTACTAAACGGTTGCTCAAGCAATGGTGTTATCCCTAAACCATTTGCAATCATCGCTAATTGCGCATCAATTTCATAGCCACCCTGCAGCATAAACTGTTCCTGCACATGACCGTATTGCTGGAGTACCTTATCTGTTACAGCTAACTGCATTTCCTGCTCAAGCTTTGTCATTTTAGCCTTTAATGCATAAATTTCCGCAAATGCTTCCTCCAGCACTTCCTTCACTAAGAACGTAGGATACTGCGGAATTTGATGTAAATAACCAATCGTCGCTTCCTTACTTTTTATGATTCGTCCTTTATCTGGCATATCTAAACCGGCAAGTAACTGTAATAGAGTCGTTTTCCCACTGCCATTCACACCAACAATGGCGACATGCTCCCCTGTATTTACTTCTAATTGAAGTCCTTCAAATAAAACATTTCCACCAATAATTTTTTGTATTTGTTCAGCCTTAATTTGCATCGTTTTTTCCTCCAATGAAACGTGCGAAAAACATCTAAATACACAAAAAAGACTGCTCGATTAACAAGCAGTCTTTTCCTCATTAGTTTGTGAAAAAGAATGGTTAATTCGCTACGTTTGATATTTGATTTTGCTTAAAAATGGACAGACCTATCCCGTTGTTCGCAAAATCGAAAGTAATAACACGTGCAAAATACATAGCTGTATCCACCTTTACACATGTTTTCGTAGCGTTTTTATTCATTCCTTTTCACCTCCGTTCAATATAATTAAATTTATATTACCATAATTCAGGTTATTTCGAAAAGACTAAATTACATTCTTTCACATTTTTTCTTCAAGTCACCTTACCTTGGGGCTGATTTCCGTTCCGAGCTATGTCCCTTTCTGGGGGCGTCAATGTTTTTCAAAATTCATTACCCATTCCCCAATCCAAGATGTTAATTAAAAAAGTGCGAACTCCTGTACAAATACCTTTGTACTAGAGCTCGCACGTTTACGTTACTAATCAATTTTTATGGTTGTAATTTAAACATGTATTTTTTTCTGTACCATAAACTTATCGCCATACTTACAAAAATGAATGCACCGACAGCCGTAATCCAAAAGAAAACGTTTCCTCCAACAGTTGATGAATTAAAAAATATACCGCTAATAACAATAAATAAACAACTTATAATCCCTGATAAAATAATGGCTAACTGATGATTTAGTTGAAAAATGAAAAATATAACTACAGTACAAATGTAAAGAACACTTACTATCATAATAGCCGGGAAAAATGGTTGAAATTTAGCTGCATAGACAAAGTAATCGAGCTGGCTAATATCCTGGCCATTGTTTATCTCAATATTAAATATCTGAGAAACTGGGGTTGAATACTTCCATTCAAGCGGATTATCTATAATACCACTTCCCTCATACCAAGAAATAGCTGTTGACATCAATAAAGTCAAGAAACCAAGAATTAGTTGTATCACATATTTAAACAATGTACTTCTCCCTTCACCCTTTGAAGTTAAAGACGTTACAATAGGTTCTCGGTTTCATAAATACTGGATTATATGGATTAAATAAGGGCCTTGAGATTTTCCCCCATTTGATTTTCCTAAACCTTTAGCAATCTTTACTGGGATAAACGTGCGTCACTTTCCGATGGGATGCCACTGCCCAGGCTATTTGTTTTTTGTTTTTCCCTGCTTACTTTTTATCCATCGTAGGCCGCAAAACCTGCGTTGATAACGGCCATACCCTTTTTCCATCTGAGTCTATTTTCGTTATTAGATTATCATCCCCATATGTGTTGTAACTGGGTCATCTTCGTTCCCTGGATCGGGGTCACGATAGATGAAACGTGCTGTTGCTGGATCGTAGTAACGAGCTTGTAAATAGTATAGCTTTGTTTCGGTATCGTAGACATAGCCTACGTAGCAAATAGGTTGCTCTTTGATACGACTGTCGACTTGTTCAGCTGTTAGTAAGTTCTCCCATGGGTCATAATCGTATATCGCAACGCTTGCATCATTTGGTCAACTTAGAACCTATCATATTATCAACTTTGTTTTTCACAACAGGCCTCTATGTCTTCACTTTTTTCACAAACATTTTAACAAACGGTACGAGGAAAACGGACACGACCAGTACGCGGAATAGCTGAAATGCAGTGACGATTGTGACCTTTGCATGCACAGAAGCAGCGATAATCCCCATTTGATCAAGGCCCCCTGGTACGATACTTAAAAATCCTGTTTGAAAATCAAGGCTGTAAAAACTCTCCATGACAAATGTTAAGCCATAAGCAGTGCCAATAAAGATCCCTGCCGAAACAAAAGCGTAAAATACATGCTTCTTCGATAAATGTAGATCGTCTTTTTTCAATAAAAGTCCGATGTAAATACCAAGCATTAGTTGTGCAATATGAAGTAGTGACAATGGCAATTTCGGCACATCAAGCCCTGCTATATTGATGCCCATCAATAAAAACACGGGACCGAGCATATAACCTGTCGGAATTCTCACCTTTTGCGCTAGCCACCCCGCTACGCCACACACAGTAAGTAAAACTATTAGGTTCCATGTATACGCTCCATTGACAACTGCACCAGTCCCCCCAGAGCTTGACACCATTAATGGCACAAAGCCGACAATTAAAAGAACCCGTAATATTTGGAAGAACGTAATGACGACCATATCCATATCCCCTTGCTCCTCGGCAAAGGCAACAACTTGTGACATGCCACCAGGGACGCAGCATGTCAACGCGGTCGCAAAATCTAAATCCGCACGTTTTGCAACTAAATAACTAACACCAAAAAACAATACAATAAATAATACATTTAAAATAACCATACTTCCTATAAATTGTTTAATATCCTGCACCGCTTCTGGTGTAAACGCAAAACCAATGGAATAGCCCGCAACGATTAAACCAAAATTCCGAAAATATTTATGCCATTTCAATTGTACTTTCGTCGATAACTGAACAATTAGTACCGCCGCAATTGCTCCAAGTAACCATGGCATTGGAATATGTAATAAATTAAATGAAACCGCACCTGCTAAACCGATACATAATGTCATAAACATATGTTTGTCAAAAATAAACATCGAAGCAACCCCTCTTAACTGAATCATTCTATTATGCCGTGAACCTACCTATTTTTCTACTTCATTGTTTTTTCGCAATGTAATATATCGTTAAAATTGAACCTGTTATTTATAAAATTTAACCTCTTATCCAAGATTTTCTCCAAGCCAAAATTTTCTATGCTACATTATTATTACCTGATTCAGTGTTTCTCCATAGCGGGATTTGTAAAGGAGGCCTCCAATGAAAATTCATTTAACAATCAATAGTGAACTAGAAGAAACTGAGGTTCACATACATGCGAAGGAATACACCGAGCAAATTGAACGCCTGATGAAGCAACTACAAACTTCACAAACAACAATGCTAGATGGCTACTTTCAGCAGGAAATTCATATGCTAAAAATTTCAGATATTTACTCTATTTACGCAGAGGGTGCAAAAGTATTTTTACAGACAGAGGAACAGGAATTTGAAACGAAGCGTAAATTATATGAGCTAGAAGCACAATTAGCGAAAGACTTTGCCAGAGTCAGTAAATCGACACTCGTCAACATTAACAAAATTGCCTCTATTCAAATGGGTAAAATCGGTACAACAGAACTGATTTTAGAAAACGATGTGTCCGTCCATGTTAGCCGCAAATATTTAAAAGAACTAAAACAACATTTAGGTATTGGGAGGGACTCATAATATGAAAAAAATTATTCGTATGATGACAATCGGTCTACTTATATCACTAAGCTCTTCCTACTCCTTAGTAACATTCAGTGTCCTATCTAATAACACTGTGATATCAGGGCCTGAATTACTTGAACAAATTATCGTCGCCGCCATACTTGGAGTTGTAATAGGTCTACTTTCTACCATCTATGATATTGAACGTTTACCTTTTATTGCTCAGTTTATTCTACATGTAATTGCGGTTACGATATGTGTCATGATTGCAGGCTATTTCGGGCGTTGGTTTGAACATTCAAGCATACTATATATTTTTGTAAGTGAAGCTATTATTTTCTTTATCGCTTGGTGCATTATTTATGTACTTCAAAAAAGTGATATCGCAAAAATCAATCAAGAAATTCAAAAAAGAAAGGAATAAACAGTATGACCAACTTTACTATTACGCAATGCCTTTATGGAGAGCTCAATTTCCAAGGTTTTCGAAGGTGCGCCCGCTTCACAGCTAGAAGAATACAAAAAAGGGTATTGTCTATGACCTTCACGGAAATATACTAAGTACCTCAACAAGCATGATCATTATTATCGTCACAATTATTGTGCTAGCTATCTTATCTATCATTATTTTTAAAAAGAAGAATACATAAACACTTTCGCACATCGTTTATAAAAACGATGTGTTTTTCATTGATTTTATTTAAACAATTTGTTATTTTAATAATATATAAGCAAACAAAATAAATAATTGTTTGTTTTACAGGAGGATTTCAAATGGATGTAAATGAATTATTTTGGCAAGCTCCGATCCATGACATAAAAAAAGGCTACCATGAAGAAGCAACACACTTCACTTGTTTGCTTTGCGGGGAAAAGATTGAAAAGGGTATTATTTATCCACATGAAGGCGTTCTCTACGAGGCGGAAAAATTTATGCAACATCATATTACTGCTGCACATCAATCCGTATTTCATTATTTAAATGGCCTTAATAAAAAAATGACAGGACTAACTGATCATCAAAGTCATATTTTACGCTTATTTTATGAAGGAAAAACCGATCAAGACATTAAAGAAGAATTGGAGATTGGTAGTGCAGCCACAATACGTCATCATCGCTTTACCCTTAAAGAAAAGGAACGTCAAGCAAAAACCTTTCTTGCAATGATGGAACTATTAAAAGAACAGAATGAAAAGGAAGACAGCTTTGTACCTATTCACAAAACGGCTACGATGGTCGACGATCGCTATAATATTACGATTTCTGAAGAACAACAATTACTCGAAAAGTACTTTCCAAACGGTATTGGCAAAGAGCTTGTCCGCTTCCCAAAACGTGAAAAACATAAAATTGTCATACTTCGTGCAATCACAAAGCTTTTCGATGTAACAAAACAGTATTCAGAAAAAGAATTAAACGCAATAATTCAACCAATATATGAGGACTATGTACAAATACGTCGCTATTTAATCGAATACGGCTTCATGGATCGACAAGAGGATGGCAGTGCTTACTGGATAAAAAAATAAGAAGGCAGGGTTTCCAATGGACCATAAAAAAGAATTAAAGGAAATGTATAAAGAAATAAAAATCGAAGCTGGTGTTTTCACGATGACCAATCAACAAAATGGTAAAGTGTTTGTTGGCAGCTTCAATAATTTAAAACGCTTAAACGGCTTTCAATTTATGTTAAAAACGAATACACATACTAATAAAGAACTACAAGCGGATTTTAACACATTCGGCCATGATGCTTTTGATATTGAAGTTGTAGAATATTTGAAGAAAAAAGAAAAAGGCTATTTCGATCCAAAAAAAGAGCTAGAAAAGCTGGAACAAAAATGGCTCGACAAACTTCAGCCATTTGGTGAACGTGGATATAATTAAATAACAAAAAAAGAATCTGTTTTCTACGAACTAAGCTTGAAAAACTTGCAGATTCTTTTTTGATTTCATATATTGTGTATCGCACGGGGGATTCGCTCCTTCCGGGGAAAATTCCTTTTCACTGGTAAAGTAAATATCAGTTGGATCTGATCAGTTCTTTGGCTGATCCGAGAACTTTTCTTGCACCCGATTAGTTTAGGAGTGATGTTCTTTGCATCTGAGTATTTATTCGTCGGCCTGCCCTCACTTCTTTGCGTGCGGGAATCCTACTTGCTCTCTCACTTCATTTCTGAATTTCCTGCTGAGCTTTTTTTGTTAGCTTTCCGAAAACTAGCTCATACGAATGGTTAATTAAATTTTCAACTAAATCAATAGGTACGTCATCTACATCCATATAGATTGAATTCCAATGTGTTTTATTCATATAATAACCTGGAATAATACCTTCATAGGCTTCTCTTAACTCTTCAGCTCGATTAGGTTCACATTTTAAAGTAAGTACGGGTCTTCCGGTACTATCTCCACCCATCATGCCATACATTTTACCCCAATATGATAACGATCCGCCTGCCATTCTTCTTTGTAATTATGCGTTGTTCCACGAAGTTTTAGGCAATATTCATGAATTGTTTCTTTGTTCATTATTTAACCCCATTTCGTTTTAAAATAAAGAAACACACGTTCGATTATTTTCATTATAATCTATAACGTGTGTAGAGGAAATCATTATTTTATTTTAGTTTCTAGTAAATTTTGTTCGAGCAAATCTTCAGTCACGATTTAATTTTTAAAGTGTTATGACAGGACACTTTTTACTTTATGCCCCTATCAAACACACCGATGACCTCGGTAGTTTGTAATATATTAACAAAAGCTTTAGCATCTGCATTTTTGATCAAACCTTTAACATCGGCAAGCTGATAGCGTGTAATGACGGTAATTAAAACTTTGCGTCCTTCGCCTGAATAAGCACCTTTCGCATCCATAATTGTTACACCTCTATGAAGCTTTTCCAGTAGCTGCTGTTTTACTTCCTCGCCCTTACTCGTAATAATCATCAGTGTCAATTTAATATGGCTCGTATGAATAGTGTCGACAACCTTCCCTGTAGCATAAATTGAAACGAGTGTCAGTAATGCCGCATCCCAGCTAAAGACGAACCCAGAGATAGCTACAACGATACCATTCATCGCAGAGATTAATGTACCAAGTGGAAAATCTCGCTTACGGCTTAGCAGCATCGCTATAATATCAAAACCACCAGAAGAACCTGCCGCACGGAAAATCAAGCCCAACCCTAAGCCCACAATAACACCACCAAATAATGACGCAAGAATTGGATCTTGTGTAGCTTTATAAACCGGAATAATATACAAGCTTATCGACAAGACAACTACAGAAAGAATGGTATAGCCAATAAACCGTTTCCCTAGCTTCAAGACACCTATAATTAGCAATGGTAAATTCAATAGTAAATTTAAAACCCCTGTATTCAAGGGTGTAATAATACCAAGCATGATAGCAATCCCGCTTAATCCCCCACTTAAAATCTCATGTGGAATTAACAGAAGATTGTAGGCAAGGGCGACTAATATCGATGAAAGTGTAATAATGACAATATTTCGCATAATGAATCCCCTATCATAACGAACGAGTTTTGTACTTCTTTTCATTAGAATACCCAATTTATTCGTTCAAAAAACCTTGAGTAGGGCACTATTGCAGTTAAAACAACGACATTTGTTTCTTTATTTCTTCTGCTGTTCTTTTTTCTGCTCCTCTTTTATCGGTACTTCTTTTAACGGCTCTTCTTTATTCTCTTCAGCCTTCTCCGCTACCTTATAAATACGTTCAAGCATAGGCGGATGTGTATAACGGAACCACTTTACGAGTAACTGTGGATTTACCTCACTTAAACCAGATATCGTTAGCTTCTGGAATGCAGTAATTGCGGACTCTCGATCGCCCGTTAGTGAAATCGCATATTGATCAGCTCTATTTTCCTGATACCGCGAAATATAATTCGACAGAGGGCTCGAAGCAAATAATAAAACAGATGTTAGGAGTAAGAACAATGGATAAGAGCTTATATCCCCGATTTTTTTAATTTTTAATACCTGCCCGTAACGTCCAATGAACCATCTCAAACACTTCGCTGTCAGCCATAAGCCTAGCAATGTCAACAGAAGATACACAGCAATGCCAAAATATATATGCTTCTCAACATAATGTCCCATTTCATGTGCCATGATAAATAATATTTCATTATCTGTTAAACGATTTAAGGTTGTATCCCATAGCACAATTCTTGAATTGCTGCCAATACCCGTTACATAGGCATTTAAAGCATTTGTTTTTTCTGCCATGTTAACTTCATAGACGTGCTCTGCTGGTATATTAGCCTGTGCAGCTATAGACAAAATTTTCTCTTCTAGCTCCTTATTTTTTAACGGATAAAAATCATTATATAAAGGATCGATGACTACAGGTTGAATGAACATCACGAATATTGTAAATGGAATCGTTAGAAACCATGCATATAGCCACCATCTTTTGGCACTTTTTTTGATGAGCCAATAAAGGACAGATACGATAATTAAACTCATGCCAAAGTTAACCCAAAAATCAATAATGCCGTCTCGCATCCATGAAGAAAACCCTTGTGTACTAATTCCATAAGTTTTGCTTAAATTGTAACGATAATAATCGAGTGGGAATAGTACAACATACAGTAAAAGTGATAATAAGAATAAGTAGCTTGCATTTTGTAACAGCTTCCATTTTGTTTGTGACGTCGCCACCTTTTCAAAGTAACGTGATACGCCCATAGTTAAAATTATGAAATAAATTAACCATTCCAAAGGTGTAGCAACAAAGAATAGGAAGTTCCGTATTTTAGAATATTCACCGCTTAAGTATAGTTCTTTTTCGGACATAAACATGACTGGATCTGCAGCTGTCCCTTGCATCGCACGGGGTATTGTACCACCACCGCTATGGAATATATACCAATACATACACAGCACATAAACACCGAATAAAAGTAGCGCGACAATTCCCATTTTTTTCGCTATGTCATTTCCTCCCTTGCTCAACACTAAGTTCGTCCTATAGTAAGTGTAAGCTAAAATGAAAAAGTTAGAACAATTTTTTCTTTGTTTTTATTTACCTTCTATTCTACTTCACACCAAAAAGAAAATTCGCTCTACTTCTCCAAACGCGTAACAAGCCTGTAGATGATATTGCACCACGGTCTGTTCGCTATTCCAAGAAGTATCGCGAATTTTTAAAAGTATTTTTCATTACTTATCCCAATCAATTATACTTCAGCATAATTGCCTCTGGAAGCTTACCTGCTTTCAACGGACCCGCTGAAAAGATAATTCCGAACATGCCATTCTTTTTCTATAACAGCGGTCTTTAATGCATCATTCTCTTTCGTTGATTCGATTTAGCTTAGAACACGTTCTGGAGAATACTTCAAAAAGTTATCCATTATTTGATAAGATTCTTGTTTTGCTGGTGGATGGAAATGAAGTAACTGACAAACCAATAATTGATAAGATATCTCTTTATTTGTAAGAAATTGCATTCCACCTAAAAGTTTTGTTGCATCAGAAGCAACACTCTTAATAATATCTTCTATACTTTTACGCACAAAAATTACTTCAGGTAGTATATTTTCAGAATAATTCAAGCTAAACTTGTGTGCTAAACCTTCAATAGCATTCATCGCTGCCTCTATTAATGAAACCATGCTCCTTACTTCAAAAGTAGGCAAATTCCCCTGTGAAATTACTTTCTCAACCAAAGAAGAACAAACGCCAATATATGATGTGGAAACTATTAATTCAAACCATATTAAGCCATTCACAATTGAAGGATGTAATTCTTTCTCATTTCCTGCAACAAACATTGAATCTTTAGGTACTTTTACATCTTTTAATACGATCTCTTCTGTTTCGCTCCCCTTTAATATCCAATGTTTCCAAAACTCTCTCACTTCAATTCCCTGACTATTTTTAGGAATTGTGAAAATACCAAGTCTTCCATCCGGTAGTTTTACACTGCCTGTTAAAATATCCATAGATTTCGATAAAGTACAAGGCTTTTTTGTACCATTAATAATAAAATAATCTCCTTTGTCTTCAGCACTTACTGAAGGCGAAAAAGTATTATTTGAATTTCCTTCCGCAAAACAGGAAGATAATAAGAATTTTTCTTCAACTATTAATTTTAATACAGTATCTAAGTGCCCATTAGATTGAACAATTTCAACTAAAGATGCTACCGAAAAATGATGCATCGTATATGCTATTGCTAATGATGGAGATCTAGTTGCTATTGCTCTTTGAATAGATAGACTTTCAATAATATTTGCTCCAATACCACCAAATTCTTTTGGAATCAATAAAGAAGTACCATTTATATTTCTAAATTTATTTATGAGAATTTTAGTTTCTTCTTCCCGTTCTTCAAAAGAGAAAGAGGTTAAATAATCATCAAAACCTGGGAAATATTTTTCTAATATCGCTCGTTCTTTAGCTAGAAATTGTGTCATTAAATCTCCTCCTTTAAGGCTAGTGTCCGTATATTAATGTCTATAAATTGGACATCGGAAAAGAGGCCTTTTAATATTTCTTGTATTGTATGTGCAAGAATATCACCCGCAATTGGATCTAGAATATCTTCTAATAAAGACATGCCCAAATCATATTCTGCTTCAAATGTTAATATTGAATCATTTTGTTCCTGTCTCACACTCCAATTTCCAATAAATTTATCTATATCACCTTCAAACTTTTCAAAATTAATACTTAATGCCGCCCTATCAAAAAAATCTTTTTCTTTCCAGCAAAGAACTCCATTTTCAAAATCTACTTCCCACTTCGATATACTTGAATTATCGTTTATTACTTCTACAGATATATCTCGTATCACATCAATGAAGTTAGAATATTTACTGAAATCAGATATTTTGAGATATATTTCTAGTGCTTTCGTACCTGGTATACAAGATGTTATAATAATTTTTCCCATACTATCCCCCTAGTATCATTATATTTTCACACTGATATTTGCTATTTGATTTATTACAACTTTAACAGAATTTTCAATATATTCTATCTGTTGATCCTCTAAAATCGCAGGAGGCGTAATTCGGACTACTTTATTAGAATTTAGAGAAGTAGACACAATAATCTTTTTCTTCAAAAGACCCATCATAAATCTCCCTGATAGTCCACTATTTTCAAATTCAAATCCCCACAATAAACCTCTTCCGCGTATATCAGCAAGCCCAACTTTCTTCTCTTTTAGAATTTCTCCAAAGAATTTTTGGAATCTTTCTCCTATTTTTTTTGCTTTTAAAATAAGTTCCTCTTCTTGAATTACGCGAATCGTTTCTTGTACTGCCACCATTGCTAGAGGATTTCCCGAGTATGTTGAGGTATGTAGCAAAGGATTTTTATTCAACGGCTCAAATACTCTTTCATTTGCCAATACAGCAGAAACAGGTATAACTCCACCGCTTAATATTTTTCCAGTTAACAACATATCAGGAACTATTCCCTCTTGATTTATTCCCCACCAGTCGCCTAATCTACCTAGGCCAGTTTGTATTTCATCAATTATTAATAATGCTTCATATTTATCACATAATTCTCTAACACCATGAAAGTAACCTTGGGGCGGTATATTTACTCCACCTTCTCCTTGAATAGGTTCTAATATTACAACTGCATTTGCCTGATGGTTTCTTAATGTTTTTTCGAGTTCTATCAGCGATCCATATGAAACATGGTAAACATCTGGTAAAAGTGGTTTAAAGGGTTCTTGAAACTCCCTTCTACCAGTCGCACTAAGAGCTCCAAGTGTTTTCCCATGAAAACCTTGTTTTGTAGAGATAATCGTACTACGATTATTTAGTCTTGCTATTTTTAATCCAGCTTCAACTGCTTCTGTTCCTGAGTTTAAAAAAAGTACGTAATCTAAACCCTCGGGAGTAATTTCTACCAATGACTTAGCGGCTTTACCCATTTCTGGATTTATTAATAGTTTATTTGATAGCGCAGCCTTATCTAGTTGTTGCTTTATTCTATCAATAATACGGGGGTGAGAATGACCTAATAAGAATACTCCATATCCACCACAATCTAAGTACTTCTCTCCAGCCTCATCATACACATAACATCCATTAGATGTAACTTGGAGTGGTACTTGCATTAGTTCAGTCAGTTTTGCAAAACCACTATTTACATGATCTCGATACATATTTACTACAGCTTTTCTCTCAATTTTGCCCATTAGATCTTCCCTCTATATATATTTATTGTATAATCGATTTGATTTGAGTTTCATAGAATACTTCACATCGATGTTAAAAGAAATTATTATTATCCTTCTTCATAGGTCCAATCGGTAACATTCCTTCATCATTCAAAAGGACTTTTTCATTAGAGTCTCTGAATATCCTACTAACATAAAAATTTTTATACAGTAGCTTTTAGTGATTCATTTTCTACAAGATACTTCACATTATTATATATAACCTCCTTTATATCGCGATGTTCTTCCATTCCAAAGGTATTACACAGGGATTCCATGGAACTAGGTAAACAACCACTAATATTTATATACTTAAACATATACAAAGCGACTTTTATTTCTCTCCGATATTGTATAGGTAATTTTGGTAGAAATACTGGTTTTATTAATCGATCAAACATCTCGCCCGATACTATTTTCGGTATAGAAAGCGACTGACCTGTAATCTTAATACCAGAATGTATAATATTATGGATTACCTCCTCTAAATTCGGTGCATTATTTCCTAATGTTACAAAAAATTCTCCTCCAGCTTTATTACTCCTGATTAAATGAGAAATAACATTAGCGACATAGTCTTGTGACACTATATCTATTTTCGCCTCAGCATCTCCGGGTATAATAGGTATTCGATTTTGTAATAATAATTTGGTAATATAATGAAAACCTTGTTCATTCGCAATTTCTCCTGTTTTTGAATCGCCTAAAATAATTGAAGGTCGGATGACCGTTATAGGAATATCGCTATCACAAAGATATTTTTCTGCTTCTATTTTAGAAGTCTCATAACCATTACCCGTAGTAATGTATGAATCCTCTTGATTGAAATTATGAACATATGCTGTGCTCACATGATACAATGGCACATTTGCATCTTTTGCTAGTTTTAAAACATTCAGAGTCCCTGTTACATTTGTAGTACTAATTTTTTCGTATGACATATTAAAATTTGTCAATGCTGCCATATGAACGATTAAATCTATATTTTCGCATAGCTCAATATAATCGTTATCATTTAAACCTAACTGAGGAAAACGTATATCACCTATTATCGTTTTAACATTATCTTTTTTTAGTGGCGTACTGTGGACTAAACAATATAAATTAAAATCATGTAGTTTCTCAATTACAGAGGTACCAAGTACTCCACTCCCCCCAGTAATAAATATATTTTTATACAAAACTATCCCTCCAATTTCTTTGTATTAAAAAATCCAGTTAAGAGAATCAATGAGTATGCCCACATTAGCCATGAAGCGAAAAATCTATCTGTATCGACTGACAAATTTACAAAAACTTGATCAAAGTAGATTAATACAATAGCGTCAATTAACATTCCCGGAAGAGCTATACACACTGCAGCTTTCATTCTTTCACTATTCTTTTGAATTTTTTTAAATTTATAAATAGGGAATGTAAGAACTAGAATCAACGGAATTACTAAAATATAAGACGATACCATTAGCAATGTATTGTCAGGAATAAAAAATACTTGACCTAAAACCCTAAAAATTAAACTTGCACCTAACCATACAAGAAAGCCCCAGAGTAAGAAAAACGGCATTTCTCACTACCCCCTATATTAGTTGATATATCAATAATTTGACCCATTTCTTTGGCGTTGGAAATTTCATCTTGAACCTCATAAAGTATTTTCTATTTTTTTATAACAAAATAAATTATCAGACTCTTCTAACAATTTTTATTTTATACATTTATTTTATTACTCAATGCTAAACTTCTTTGAATTTTCAAAACATAATGATTAGCAGATTCCCTTATATCACAATTAAATAAAGATTTATGTTCCAGAATATCATTAAGCGAATTATTAACGTTCGTTTCCACTTTTTCAAATATATCTTCAAAATTTGCTTGTCCAGAAGCCAACATACCAAAAAAAGCAGCTGCTCCACTATTACATATGAAATCTGGGACTATAATAATTCCTTTGTTAATTAGACGTTCTTCTATCCCTATTTCAATTGGTAAGTTTGCCGCTTCAATAATTATAGAAGCACTCACTCTATCTACATTTGATTCATTTATAGAATGTTTGATAAGCAGCAGGGATTAACAACTCCGCATCATCTAACCATGTTCCGTTGGGCTTTAAAATATAATTCTCCGATATTAACGTACGATCAATAATCCCCGTTTTATTGGTTTTAGATGAGGCTGCTTGAACTAATGTCATTAACTACTTGTTCAGAACAGCTAGTAATGAAAGAAGTTCAACAAGTGCTCTCAAAGGAGATATATGAACACTACCAAGTTTCTAAGTTTTTGTCATATACGAACAGAGGGTACACTAATAAATTCTGCCCCTGAAAAGCAAAGGATTAACTTAAAACATTGAAGATATGCATAAGATGTAATTATTGTTATGACTTATAAGGACTTCAACGTAAAATATCTACTTATGGAAAACATAAAAGTATTTGTTTACTTAGCGCGCTGGATTACTAAAAAAACAATCTTTTCATGAGAGAACAATTCCGTCGGTTTAACTTTGCGCTCGATAATGAGTGTATTCATCACACAAAGTTAAACCGTTTTTAATTTTTCAGATTAAATCACATTTATTATTATCTAAGTCAGTTAACTAATACAAATTATAACAATTTATGGAATAAATGAAAATATTTATTTAAACTATGATTAAATTTATTCTGCCTCTAAACAAATTACAAATTTTTATGATAGATCGTTTGTTGTATTCTCATTTTTTATTAGTGATTGTAGATTTACTCTTCCAATTGTTGAATCGTGATGAGTATCTTTTCTAGCTCTTTATAAAAAGTATCTATTGGAAAATCCTCACATGTAATTAACTGTATTGCTATGCCATCAATCAATGCATTAAAAAAAATACTCCATGTTGTTAACGATACCCCATCAATTGGTGAAGCTCTCCATAATTTTTTTATACCAAATAGCAAACTATCATTTTCATTCATTAAAACTTGGCCAAGTTGCTCTTTTATTAACGGGTTATTAAATCCAAGAACAATCAATGAAATTAACAATTTATGATAGAAAGCATCGTTTTTAAAACGACTTTTTATAATTTCAAGAGCAGCGCTAATTGTAAATTGATCATTCTCAAATAATTTTCCCCAAGAATCTTCACAAATATATTTAATTATTTCTAAAAGTATTTGTTCTTTCGTTTTGAAATGGTAATAAATAGTCCCCTGTGTTACATCAGCATATGTAGCAACCAATTTCAACGTAAAATTTGCAATTCCGTTATCTACTAAACATTGCATTGCTGCCTGTATTAATTCCTGCTTTGATTTTCCAATAGGTTTCGCCAAAAGAATACCTCCGATTCTGTTTAAAATTAGTAAAAGAGTCAGTTAGTTAAATAACTAATTTTATTGTGATAAAACATTTAGATTTTTCAAATACCACCTTATTTACTTAGCATCAATTTACCAATTAAAAATTGAACTAAATATCTTGGTAAGAATCTCATACTTATTATAGCGACTTTGTAACGCTTACCAGGTATATTAGTAATTTTTTTCTTTATTAATGAATTATAAGCCACTTCAGCTACCTTTTCTGGTCTAGTACCAACCATACTTGCTATTTGATCTAATTGATTCATATTATTATTTTTAGAAAAATTTGTTTTAGTAGGTCCAGGACAAACAACTGTTACAGCAAAATCTCCTTTGTTCTGAAGTTCTATATTTAATGCTTCTGAAAAAGACAATACATAAGCTTTAGTTGCTCCATATACAACCATACTTGGTGTAGCAATAAAAGATGAAATAGAGGCAATATTCATTATACGACCATAACCACTTTTTAGCATATCCTGTATACATAAATGAGTAAGTTCAGTTAAAGTCATAATATTCAACTGAATCATGCGTAGCTGTTCTTGCTCTGATAGTTGATGAAAATATCCTTGCAATCCCATCCCAGCATTATTAACAAGTATATCTATGTGTTCTCCCTTTAATCTTATTTCATCATAGATTTCCTTAGCTGCGCCAATTTTTGATAAGTCTTTCTCTATTATAATTACTTCTGTTAGCGGACTTAGAATTTGGGAAACCTCGACTAATTTCTTTTGGTTACGAGCAATCAAAATAAGTCTATCTCCATTTGTAGCAAATATTTTTGCTAGTTCCAATCCTATCCCTTCACTAGCACCTGTCAATAAAACAGTCTTCTTTTTCATATAATACTCCTCTCATTTAATATAAGGAATTGCCCATATACATCCATTAAATAGAAATTTATTACATATAAGTATATAGCATACCAGAAAGAAGTAAATACATTTCCTTATTTTCCATGTATATACTATTCCCTAAGATGCTTTTGCACCTCTTAATTTCAATTACATTTCGTTACTCTCAAAGGCCAATATTTTTTCATCACTACTCCCAAAATCGACAATTTTTATTATTTCAATAATTATTGCCATGGGTTGAGTGACATCTAGTATACTGTCATGGTTGCTCCTTTTACACTTATCAATTTAGCCAAACAAAAAATATATTCTCTTATGACATAATTCCATATTCAACATTAATAACATGGAATGGGAACTGTTTATCCCTATGAAAGGAGGGTTGTACTTGTTAACTGAGTTACTGACAAAAGATACTATACAACTCGCAAATTTTGTAAATACTTGGCAGGAAGCTATTCATTTAGCGGCAAGTCCACTACTAAAACACAATAAAATCGAAGAACGTTATATTGAATCAATGATTCAATCCATTGAAAAACACGGACCTTATGTAGTCATAACACCAAAAGTAGCCATTCCACATGCACGGCACACAGATGGAGTTAACGAGCTAGGCATGAGCCTATTAAGCTTACAAAAACCTGTTTTGTTTGGACCAGAAAAGCCTGTTTTCTTAATTATTATCTTAGCTGCGACAGATAATGTATCGCATCTACAGGCATTAGTTGACTTAACAAAGATTTTGCAAGAACCCAATCAAATAGATATCATCATCACCTGCCAGCATAAAGACGATATTATTAAAGAAATCCAACAAATTATGACAAAGGAGTAACCTTGATGAAAATATTAGTAGTGTGCGGGAATGGCTTAGGCAGTAGCTTTATCATGGAATTGAATGTAAAAAAAGCGTTAGCTGAACTTGAAAAAGTTGCAGAAGTAACGCATACGGATTTAGCATCTGCCAAGGCAGAGAAAGCGGATATTTATATTGGAGCAGAAGATATTGTCAATCAATTGCCCGAAGGGAGAGGTCATATCGTTAGTATTGTTAATATGATGAGTATTTCAGAAATTAAATTAAAGCTTCAACCACTGCTATAAAGGATTGAATTTGAACTTAATTAAAAAATGGATAGGATGAGGTGTTAATATGTTAGATGTTATTATGAATGACATTTTAGGAACACCAGCTATATTAGTCGGCCTATTCGCTTTTGTCGGTTTATTAATCCAAAAAAAATCAACTTCAACAGTACTTTCTGGTACGTTAAAAACGGTTATGGGTTTTGTGATCCTTGGCACAGGTGCAAGCGTTTTAATTGGTTCTTTAAATCATTTTAGTAAAATGTTTGATCATGCATTTCATGTCCAAGGGGTTATCCCAAATAATGAAGCGATTGTAGCAGCCGCTCAAACTAGTTTCGGAACATCTACGGCCATGATTATGGTTTTCGGTATGATTATGAACATATTATTTGCGCGATTTACGCCTTTTAAATATATATTTTTAACTGGTCATCATACATTGTTTATGGCGTGTTTAATCGCAGCATCACTGTCAGTCGGCGGTATGAATGGTACACCTCTTATCATCGTCGGTTCTATTATACTAGGTCTTTGTATGGTCGTATTCCCTGCCATGTTACAACCAACTGTTCGTCAAATAACTGGCAGTGATGATTTTGCTGTTGGCCATTTTGGCAGTGTTGGTTATTATGTCTCTGCTAAAATTGGGAAGCTGCTTGGAAACAAAGCCAAATCAACAGAAGACATAAAAGTCCCAAAATCTCTAGGTTTTTTAAGAGATACATCTGTAGCTGTGTCCTTAACTATGAGTCTATTTTTTATTATCATTGCTCTATTTGCAGGTTCATCCTATATTGAGACACAATTATCTGGCGGTTCGAATTTTATCGTCTTTGCCATTATTCAAGCTATTACTTTTGCCGCTGGTGTTTATATCATTTTGGCTGGCGTGCGAATGCTAATTTCCGAGATTGTTCCTGCCTTTAAAGGGATTGCAGATAAACTTGTGCCAAACACAAAGCCTGCATTAGACTGCCCTACAATTTTTCCGTTCGCACCGAATGCAGTTATTATCGGCTTCTTGTTTAGTTTTGTAGCAGGTTTAGTGTCCATGTTTATACTACCTCTCATAGGGCTAAAAGTAATTGTACCTGGGCTAGTACCACATTTTTTCACGGGTGCTGCTGCAGGAGTATTCGGAAATGCAACTGGTGGTAGACGCGGTGCTATCGTAGGAGCATTTGCCAACGGATTAATGATAAGCTTTATCCCTGCGCTTCTACTGATCTTTATGGGTGATATCGGCTTTGAAGGAACTACATTTGGTGATTCAGACTTCGGCATTGTAGGGATCATACTAATAAATATAGTAAAGTTATTTAGTGCAGTTTAATTCATTCGTATGTCTCGCAAACTCTGTAGATGTTTGCGAGGCTTTTTATTTGCTAAAGAAAAGGGATGATTTTGCAAAATATATAAATATTTCACATTATTCCCCGACCTTTTTCACTATACAAATAGAGGAAATCCATTACAAAACAAACTAAATACTCAGTGATTAGAAAATATCGAGAATGATTTAAACCCATTTTCCTGTAGTAAATTGTAAATAATCTGATAGTATTTAATGGTAAAACAAAAAATCATCGTCTGACCTCTGACTTAGAATAACTTATTGCCGATATAAATAATACATACAATTGGAGGTATTCATATTGAAAAAATACATGATGGGCTTTTGCTTAATAGCTTTGTTATTAGCAGGCTGTTCCATTACTCAGCAGGAAAAAGCGCAAGATGACTATAAAATTGGTATCTTACTTTCGGATGCAGGGCTTGGTGATGAATCGTTTAATGACTCAGCTTTTAAAGGGCTTGAGAAAGCACGCGATGAGCTAGGTATTTTGTTTGATTATAAAGAGGCGCCAGATGGCAATTACGAGCAGAAGCTCGAGGAACTTGTCGCAGAAAAGTATAACGTCATTATTGGTCTAGGCTTCTCTGTACAGGAAGCTTTAGAAAAGACTGCGAAGAAATATCCTAATCAGCAATTTATCCTTATAGATGGGCAATCAGATGTTGCCAACATCACTTCAATTACTTTTAAAGAGCAGGAAGGAAGCTTTTTACTTGGAATGGTTGCCGCAATGACGAGTAAAACTGGAAAATTAGGATTTATTGGCGGTGCAAATGTTCCAGTTATCCATCATTTTGAAAACGGCTTTATTGAGGGTGCTCGGTATTTTAATCCAAAAATCGAAATTGTTAGTGAGTACGCTGGCACATTTGATGATACCGACGCAGGTGCCGCAATCGCAGAACGTTACATTAAGAACGGCGTAGATTTTATTTATCATGCAGCTGGATTCACAGGCTTTGGCGCCATAAAGAAAGCCGAAGATATGGGCATATATGCGGCCGGAGTTGATATTGATCAATTTTACATTGCAGAAAAAACTGTCGTAACATCCATGTTAAAAAACGTCGACCAAGCTGTTTTTAAAATGGCTAAAACATTAGATGAGGAAGGGAAAATTTCCGAAAAATCGTTGTCATTCGGTTTAGCTGATAATGGCGTGGGCCTAGCGGATATACGTGTTATTAAACTTACACCTGAGCAACAAGCTGCTATTAAAAAAGCTCAAGAAGATATTGTTTCGGGTAAAATAAAAGTTACTGCAGAAAAGGGGAACAGCCAGTGACACTACGAAAAAAATTATTCATGAACATACTTATTCCCATTGTCCTCGCAATGGCTATGATTGGTTTTATTATCGTTCAAACATTTGATATACAAACAACTGCACAAGATGATACAGAACTTTTGCTGGCAGTGAAAGAACTTGAACAAAGTTTAGTTTTAGCGAGCCAATCATTAAATAACTACACTTTTTTAGATAGTGAGGCCAATAAAAATGAAGCTCTTTCAACTTTGCAAGAAACGAAAGTAAATTTAGAAAAACTCTCAACTATTGCAAAAATAGCTGAGCATAAGGCCATCATCAAAAAAATCGGGGGTAAATACGACGAATTAGAAAAAGCTTCAGAAGCAGGATTTCTTGCTCACAATCGTCCTGAGATAAAAAAACAATCCATCAGAATTTCCGGTATTTTGAACGATATGTATCTACTGAAAAAAGAAACAAATGAATGGTATAAAGAAACGAATGATTTGGCAACACAAAAAATTTCTTTTATTACTACATCAACAATAATAGGTAGTATCTTTCTACTTATCGCTACTATTATTTTTTCGTATGCCGCAACGAAAAAAATTACAAATCCGATTAACCGAATCGTGGATTGTGCACAATTGGTGGCTGCAGGGAATTTGACAATTGACACCTCTTCCCTTCCCTATAAGAAAGGTAGTCGCAATGAAGTTGATCAACTGACTGAGAACTTTTCCAAAATGATTGTTAGCTTAAAAAGCACCGTACAATCCATTGATCATGTAGGTAAAAATGTTGGTCTATTTACTAAAGATGTCACAAGCTATATTGAAACTGTTAACGAAGGCAGTAAACAAATTGCTACATCAACCGACGAATTGGCAAAGGGAAGCCTCACTATTTCAGAAGATATCCAGTCAACGGCTATCCTGATGAATACGATGGCAGATCAATTTACTACTGTTCAGAAAACAAGTGAACAATCCGCAGTAAACGGTAACAAAGCACTTACTGCTGTTCAAAATGGTCGTAGCTCACTAGAGAAGCAATCCTCTATTGCAAAGGATATTTCATCCACTTCGATTAATATTAAAGAGGCTGTTACTCAATTCTCTCAATTCACAACAGAAATTGAAGGTGCGGCTAATGCCGTTCACGCGATTGCTGATCAAACAAACCTCTTAGCATTAAACGCTGCAATTGAAGCGGCACGTGCTGGCGAAGCCGGAAAAGGATTCGCTATTGTAGCGCAGGAAGTCAAAAAACTATCTCATGAAACAGAAAAAGCCACTACTTTCATCTCTTCGATGGTGACACAGATACAAGATGGCATTACACGCATTCTTTCTACGGCAGAACATGGACATCAGCTTTCAAAGGAACAATTACAATCGATGACCGATACAGAAAAGTCTTTTGAGGTAATTGCAACTCATGTATTAGACATTAATGATCAATTAAAGCACCTTACGAAGGATATGGAGAAAACAAGCGAAATGAGCCAGCACATGAACAATGCTATTGAAAACATTTCAGCTATTACGGAAGAAACCGCAGCAGGAACAGAAGAAATATCCGCTTCTACTCAAGAACAGTTAGGATCATTCAAAAAAATTAGTGAGAAGGTTTCAGAACTTCAAGAAATGACAAATACATTGTCTGTAGAACTAAAAAAATTCACATTATAAATTTCGTATTATTTTCGTCTATTACTTCAGAGTAATAGGTGCGTTTAATGAAAAGACGCTAATATCTGCTACACGGTGTTCACGCTCTCCTGCTAAAGAGCGTCAAGCCACATACAATAAAATGAGCAATTGTAGCAAGAACTTTTACACATAAATAACCTTCACAATTTTTAGATTGTAGTATTGGGGCTCTAAAGCCTCCATCTTTATAGTGAACTGCACCCCAATTGTTAGACACAATCTAACAATTGCAGGTGCAGTTTTTGTATGACTAAAATTTAGAGAAGCCTTCATTATGCTTCGTAAATATATTTTTCTATTGTGTATTTTTCAAGTTTGTCTTGCGCAACATTATAACCAATACCTGGTAGATCAGAAACTTGGATATGTCCTTGGTCATCCATGACAATCTCTGGCTCAATAATGTCCTCATGCCAATAGCGAGAAGACGGTGCTGTATCACCAGGTATTGTAAAGTTTGACAGTGTTGTAATGGCGATATTATGAGCACGACCAATCCCTGATTCTAGCATACCTCCACACCATACAGGGATCTGATGCTGCTGACATAAATCATGAATCTTTTTAGCCTCAGATAAGCCTCCAACACGACCTACCTTTATATTAATCACTTTGCAGCTACCTAGTTCAATTGCACGTCTGGCATCATCGTATGAATGTATACTTTCATCTAAGCAAATCGGTGTATTGAGTTCTCTTTGTAAATTTCGATGATCGACAATATCATCATGCTCAAGTGGTTGCTCAATCATCATTAAATTTAATTTATCCATCTCTTTAAATAATGGAAGATCTTCTAACGAGTAGGCAGAATTGGCATCTGCCATTAAAGGAATATCACCAAAACGATTACGGATTACACGCAGTACTTCGATATCTTTTCCAGGCTTAATTTTAATTTTAATTTTTTTGAACCCTTGTTTTAAATAACCTTCAATGCTTTCCAGCAATACATTCGTATCCTCTTCAATGCCTAGGCTAATGCCAACTGTAATTTCTTTTTTTTCTCCTCCAAGAGCTTGTGCTAAAGGTATGCCCTGCTCTTTGGCATATAAATCCCAAATGGCTGCTTCCACCGCAGATTTTGCCATATTATTGCGACGCACACGAGCAAATTTCTCATTTACTTCATCTGGGTGGTTGAATTCCTGATTGATAACAAGTGGTATTAAAAATTCATCGATAATAGAGAATGCCGTTGAAGCCGTTTCTTCTCCATAATAAGGATAAGCGCTAACAACACATTCTCCATAACCAACATGCTTCTCACCATACGCTTCAATAATTAAGAAAATACGTTCTTGCTGCTTCATAAAACTTGTTTCAAAGGGTGATTTCATGGTCATCTTCATTTTGCGAACTATAATTTTTTCAATTTTCATTTCTCAAAACTCCCCTACATGTAATATAAATGACAGGCCGTTTTATGGGCAGGTGAATGTTCGACTAACTCCGGCTCCACCGTCCGGCATTTTTCCATTACAAAAGGGCATCTCGTCTGGAAAACACAGCCTGTTGGTGGATTCAATGGAGAAGGGATTTCACCTTGCAGCTTAATCTTTTCACGTCTTATTCGCGGATTGGGCACAGGCATTGCTGATAAAAGTGCTTTAGTATAAGGATGCATTGGGTTGATAAAAATTTCATCTGTCGTTGTTTCTTCTACTAGCTTTCCTAAATCCCACTCTGCTCTTTTCTTTGAAACACAAATTCCACTGGTGCTGTCAATACAGCTCTCAACTACAGCGTGGCACATAAAATCCAAAGATCAAAATACGCGTGATACCTTATTTCAAGATAAATATTTCATTGTTAAATGGAGCACTGCAACTTCATTCCCCTTGTTTTCATAGCTATGCTTTCTATTTGCTTCAAATTGAATAGAATCAAACTCGTTTAATACATGTACTTCTTGTCCAACTTGAATCGAAATTTCCCCTTTCATTACTGTTACATATTCGATAGCTCCTTCATGATGAGGTTCTGCCTCATATACGCTATTCGGTTGCAAACAAGCACGATGCATTTCCAATCCTGTTTCTTTTTTATAACGAAATATAGTCTCTAATCGCCAAATTTGATTTTCTTCGATAATAATTCCTTGTCCACAGCGTGCAACATTTACTATATCTTCTATCACCATAAGCCGTGATAACGGAATGGATAATCCTTTTGTAATCTTCCAAATGACGCCTAATGTAGGATTCGTTTCTCCTCTCTCAATTTTCCCTAACGTTAATTTACTAACACCTGTTTTTTTCGCTAACTCTTCTAAACTTAATTTCTGTTCATTCCTTATTTGTCGTAACAATTGACCAACTTGCAAAATGACTTCTTTTGTTTGCATATCCTCTTGTTCTTTCATATGAACCCCACTTTCAGTATATTATAATTTACTTTTTACACAGATAATTATATTATAGTATATATTCAGAAAGGAGCGAACGAAATGCGTGCTATCTTATTAGGTATTTTATCATCTGCGTTTTTTTCAGCTACATTTATTATAAATCGAGTTATGAACGTATCAGGAACAAGCTGGGCTTGGACTGCTTCCTTCCGATTTTTATTCGCTTTACCCATTTTATTCTTTATCGTTCTATTTCGCAAAAACCTTCGTCCACTATGGGTAGAAATGCGTAAACACCCTTTGGCATGGCTTGGCTATGGCACAATAGCCGGGGTTGGATTTTATTCATTATTAAGCTATGCTGCTGTATTTAGTCCTGCATGGCTCGTAGCAGGTACATGGCAAATAACCATTTTAGCTGGTTTGTTATTATCCCCGTTATTCTTTATTACATTGGAGACGAAATCCGGAGTTAAACAAGTTCGCGGTAAAATTCCAATGCGAAGCTTACTCGTTTCCTTATTTATTTTAACGGGTGTCATTTGTATGCAATTAACAGAAGCTGGAAATATTACTATTTCTCAATTTTTATCTGGCTTCCTCTCTGTAGTTATCGCTGCATTCTTATATCCTTTCGGTAATCGAAAAATGATGGAAGTCGTTGCTGGTCGCTTAGATACATTTCAACGCGTGCTAGGCATGGCAATTGGCAGCCTTCCTGTCAGTATTCTATTAGCAATTTATGGTTGGACAACAACTGGCATTCCAACATCTGGGCAAATCACGCAAGGTTTCTTATTAGCATTATGTTCGGGTGTTATCGCCACAATGACATTTTTCTTCGCTACTGACTTAGCGAAAAATAACCTGTCTTTGTTAGGTGCAGTGGAGGCAACGCAAGCTGGAACAATGATTTTTACTGTTCTTGGTGAAATCCTTTTTTTAAATGGTTCTTGGCCTGTTGGAGTATCTCTAATCGGTATGATCATTATTATGATTGGAATGATAGCTAACAGTATTTTAAATCGGTCAGTTCCTGTATCAAAGCAAAAGAAAATAGTATAGTTAAAGAGCGTGTTTTAAACCGAAAACGGATTAAAACACGCTAAATTGAATTATTCATTTATAACTATGTTGATAGACACTTTAGAATCTATTAAAAACACAAGATAAGAAAAACAAAATTTTATATAGAAGCTGTTCAATGTCCATCTCTCGCAAACTTTTCAATCTATCCTCTTTTGATAGATTTTTAATAACGAAACGACATGATAATGTGAAGGGGAAATTGGAAATGCAAAAATTATATAAAAAGGGATGCTCCTAAAGCCCTTTATAAACTTTAAGAACATCCCACGTTAACATTAGTAATATTTATTATTCACTTAGACATTCTAATGAAAACTATATTTTGCTAGCATTTCTCCCCAAGGTGCCATTCCAGACTCTTTAAAACCCATACTGGCGTATAGTTTTCTTGCTTGCTCATTGTCTGGCTGATACCCGAGCAAGATGACATCAGTGCGATCATCCCTACTCCGGATGTCTTCAATTATTAATTTCATTGCGCCCTTGCCATGTCCACGCCCTTGAAATTGCTCATCAATCATAAACCGATATATCCAATAGTTTCCATCATCGGAATCAATCCCGTACATCGCAAAACCGATAAGTATTTCCCCACAATAGATTGCCTTGATCTTCATTTGTGGTAAAAATTTACTTTCTGCAATTGAATACAGATTCGAAGCAATAAACTCTTCCTGTTCTTGCTTTGGCTTCAGTTGAATACAAGCTTCCCAATTACTTTGATCAATTGATCTTAAACTAAGCAAACTTCCGATTCCTCCTCTAGTAGTAGAGAAATCCATAATCTCGAACTCTCTACTAAATAAGTGTTCCCCTACTGATTAAACAACTTGTTATTTTTTTATACATACTACATCACTCCTCATCAGATGGTAGTCATCGTAAATTGTACAATTATATAGAAATATTGCTCTCTATTTGTACTCTTGTTTATTTCGGCATACAGGGAAAAAATACCTTCTATATTTCTAACTCATCACCATAACGTGTGGTTGATTTCCGTTCCGACTAGGCGGCACAGATCCCTAATACACGCATACGTTTAACAAATGTCATCCAATCATCATAACTTTTAACGTTGATCTCAGATGTGTTTTGTAATGATGTTTTTTCCATAATATTTCCACTACGGTCGCTAGATATTAGTATACTTACGTCGAAACTGTAGTAATAATATCTAGCGAGTAGTTGTATAAATGTCGCTACGTTAAAATGCTTAGAAGACAATTGACCCAACAAAAAATAATATGCCTTGTACTATCCAGCCTGCCGCAATTCTTCTTCCTCATGCATAACCTGTAAAATCATGTTTTCTTCTCTACGCTGACAGATGTTATTCCAAATAAGAGCAGAAATAACAAATAAGGTCCCTACCATATCAAAAATTGTTATGTTGTATCCTTTTATCATCATAATGACCAATGTAGTGATTGGAACAAAATTAATAAATAATATCCCATTAATGGATGATAGGATTTTCACACCATAATTCCAACTAAGCAATGCTACAATACCCGGCAGTGTCATCATAAACAATAAATCATATTTAATAGCAAAAATCGTTTCCATACTTGGGACTGATACAACTCCTTGTAACGTCATGATCATTGTAATGATACCTGTTACAGCTGTCCCAAATACACATGTTAATGTAGAATAGCGCAGCGTAGACCAATCATTAAATGTTTGACCGCCCATTGTATAGATGACCCAGCCTATAACACCAATTAAAATGAATGCAAGCGAAACCAGATTATGTTTAAGTGTAAGAAAGAAGCCCATATCGCCTTTTGTAATAACAAAAATAGCTCCAACAAAAGCAATGATCATACTACTAATCATATACTTCTTCGGTTTCACATGTTTATACCCCCATAGAATAGCAATCGAAATCATCGGCATGAGTGCTTCCATAATCGACGCTACCATAACACCGGATTTCCCCATCAACATTTGGCCTAAGAAAACAAGCACGTTGTAAACTGTAAATGCCATCGTCCCAAAAAAGACGAGCAATTTACCTTTCCCTTCTAAACGAAATGCTTTCTTCCCTTCTTTCATCCATAATAAAATGACTAATACAATCGATACCGCTCCATATCGAATCGTTGAAAAATAGAGCGGATTTATATATTCAAGTGCATGATCTGCTACTGGAAACATGGCTCCCCATGACATACTTGCAATTAAACATGCGATCACGCCTACTATTATTTGATTTTTTCTCACTGTTTTTCCTCATTTCTATATAACCCTATCAATTATGGCTCGTCATAATTGCGAGCGGAATCGGCTTCGTGCTTTTGCCGCACGATGTTGGCCACTCAGTCATTGCCACAGGACGTAGCGTTTTTAGAAGAAGTTCCTCTATTGCACAATGAGAATTATAAAAAAGAAAATACATCACGTAAAATGATTGAAAGTGATATTAACTATCATTTATAATGATAGTTTTTAAAGGGGGAAAAGTTTGATGGAACTACGAGATTTACAGATTTTCAAAAGCGTCGCAAATAACGGGAGCATTAGCCATGCTGCAAAAGAATTAAATTATGTACAATCCAATGTAACTGCACGTATTAAGCTATTAGAAAAGGAGCTCAATACGCCGCTATTTTATCGTCATAAAAAAGGGATGACATTAAATCCAGAAGGGCGAAAAATGCTTGCTTACGTTCATAAAATTTTGCAGGATGTCGAGGAAATGAAACAAGTATTTTTAGATAGTGATGCACCGACTGGTACTTTAAAAATCGGTACAGTCGAAACAGTGAGTATTTTACCTACCATTCTAGCGTCCTACTATAAAGGTTATCCGAATGTCGATTTAACACTACAAGCTGGTTTAACTGAAGAGCTTATTAAAGAAGTAGCGGATCACCAATTAGATGGGGCTTTTATAACTGGACCGATTAAACATCCAGCTTTAGAACAATATGATGTATTTACCGAGAATCTCGTTCTCATCTCACAAAACAAAGCCTTCCGTATTGAGGAGTTTATGTCTACACCAATCCTTGTTTCTAATCAAGGTTGCGGCTATCGTACCAAGCTAGAACTCTGGCTCAAAGATGAGGGTTTATTGCCAAAAAGAATTATGGAATTTAATATTTTAGAGACAATTTTAAACAGTGTTGCCATCGGTCTTGGCGTTACACTTGTACCACAATCAGCCGCTGAACATCTATCTACTACAGGCAAGGTTTATTGTCATCCAATTCCTGAAAAATACGGTACGATTTCAACCGTCTTTATTCGACGAAAAGATGCCTATATGACAAATTCGATGGAATGTTTTTTAAAAACAATTGCTGAGCATCAGCATATATAGGGTTATGTCTTTTTCCGTGATATTGAAAGAGAAGTAGATCCAAACAATGGGAGAGTGTTTTTGGTAACATATACAGAGAATGTGGAAAGCTTACGACCTAAAATTGAAGTAGCAACAGGCAAAATGAATGAAGTTGTCTTAAGTAATCAACACCCGAACATCGCTGATAGAAGAGCAAAAATCGCTGATAAAGCATCGAATATCGCTGATAGAAGACCAAGAATCGCTGATAAAGCATCGAATATCGCTGGTAAGGAGTCAAGTCCTTAATGTTGTGTAAAATTCTATACAATGTTCTTCAACTCTGACTTTAGTTTTGTTCGCCGCTAAAAGTGTGAGTTGCGCTGCTAACCACAGGAAGAACGCCGCTAAAACACGAAATTCCGCCGCTAACCAAGCAAGGAACGCCGCTAAGCATCGAACTTCGCTGATAGAAGAGCAAAAATCGCTGATAAAGCATCGAACTTCGCTGATAGAAGAGTAAGAATCGCTTCTCCATTCCAGATCAAAAAATAATAAAAAAAGGATTACAAGCAATCATCCATACAGATTTTTCATAAGAGCATTTTGATCCAAAGAAATAAATCATGATATTAAGAAATCCAAAAAGCGTGTTTTGATTAAAAATTAAATCAAAACACGCTCTTATTAAAAAATCACGTGTTCTACATCCCGAGCTGCCCGTCAAAGTAATTAGAGCAAGCAAAAGCTATTCAGCTGTTTAATTTTTAGTGAAACAGCTTCTCGTAGTCTAAGTCTGGATTTTTAAAAATGCTTGTTAACTATTAGAGCTCTATTTTGCATTTTTGTCAGGTTGATGAATTCCGAATATATTGCCTTCAGTATCAATATAGTATCCTTGCCACGCCATTCCTGGTAGTGCATATTTCGGCATGGCAACCGTGCCGCCATTCTTAAGAATTTTAGCTTCTGTTATATCATAATTTTCCACACCCATTGTACAAGCAAATCCATTTAAGGCTTGGTTTGGTTCCGGAGAAGTACCTTGACGTTGCATTAAAGCACCATTGATTCCTAGCTCGTCCTCATTGCCAGTCACCGCTCCAAAGTAAGGCATTCCTGCATAATCACTCCAGTCTTGAAATGACCATCCGAATACCTCTCCATAAAATTTCTTTGCACGTTCCATGTCACTTACATGAATTTCAAAATGAACTAATCTCCCCATTATACCCTCCAATTTAAGAATAATATTAATCATTGTGGATGATTACCATCACTATATATTAATACAGCAGGAAATGGAAATATAAAATTCCCTTTTCTCAATCTTAAGATTGGTTAATTTATGGCGTTAAATGTTCTTTTAAATACTGTATAAATGGATGCTCTTCTATATCTGATTTGCGTGTACATATAAATAAGCTTTGCTGAATATCTGCCTGTTCAACATACACCCGAGCTAGTTTCTTATTTGCTATACTTTCCGTTACACTGTAGGACGGCGCTAAAGTCATACCGTATCCTGCTTCTACTACTTTAATTGATTCATGTAAGCCCTGCATTTGAAGTCCTAATTTAGGTAATTGACCGTTAAACGTGTAAAAAACCGACTCCAATAAATCAAGTGTCGAGCTACCACGTTCCCGATAAATAAAGTCCTCATTCGATAAATCATTAATGTGGACAATTTGATTTGCTAAAGAATGTGATGGGTGAACAACAAACCAAAACGGGATATCTACTATTTTTTCAAACCGTAAATCAGGGTGACCAATTTTATTTTGCACGACAAAGCCAAGATCTACCTCATAACTCAGGACTTGCTCTTCCACAGATTTTACATTGCCTAAAGATACAATAAATTCAACGCGAGGATTAGCAAGCTTATACGCTGCTATAATAGGCGGGAGTATATAGTTTATTGGTATGTAGGACGAAGCAATATGTATTTTTTCTTCTTTCGCTAAAAATTTACCGAGCTTGTCATCAATTTGCGCTTCTAAATAAAATAAACGCATTCCTTGCTCATACAAAAACTTCCCCTCAGGCGTTAATTGAATGCCACGTCCTTTTCCTTCGATCAATTTTGCCCCTATTTCGCTTTCTAATTTTCGTATTTGAATTGTGACAGCTGGTTGGCTAAGAAGCATTTTATTCGCTGCTGCGGTAATTCCTCCAAGCTTTGCTACATTCGTAAAAATCCTTAATGCATGCAAATTCATTTCATTCACACCTTTCCATCCATAAATTATATTTATGAATAAGTAATTATTATATATTTGTTTTATGTATTAGTTAGCAGTAATTTAAGTATGAGGTGATTTGATGGAAATTTTACTACATGAATGGTTATCAGTAAATGGGTTTATGTTATTTACAATTGGCTTACTCGCAGCAATTATTGGTGTTCTTTTCGGCGCTGCCGGCTTCGTTTTGTTACCCGCAATGTTACTTATTGGCATTCCAATTCATACAACGGTAGCAGTTAATAAATTCGCGACAGGAATGTCAGCCCTATCCAATGTCGTATCGTTTATAATTAAAGGACATTTATCGGTCAAAAAATTCACATCTTTAATTATGATATCTAGTTTTGGAGGTTTATTTGGTGCATTTTTAGCCACCCGATTATCAGAGCAAGTCATGAATGTTGTAGCTTGTGTATTCTTAATTTTCGCATTTTTCATTGTACTTTGCAGTAATAAATTTATGGTTAAGGATATAAAAGAAACGGAGGAACAACCAATTAATAAACTCATTCCGTTCGCGATTTCAATATATGACGGTGGTTTTGGACCAGGCTCAGCCCTAATGCATATAACCTATCATCTTAAAAAGCAATATAACTATATAAAAGCAGTTGAGGTAACAAGAATTATTACGTTTTCAAGTTGTACAGGTGCATTTCTCTTTTACTACTTTACGGGCATTGTTAATTGGGGAATCGCAATTCCTGTTTCAATTGGCTCAATTGTTGGCTCGTTTTTAGGTTTAAAGATCATTCCATATATCAAAACAACATGGATTCAAATTTTATTACCCATTATTTTTTTCTTGCTAATTGTTCAGGTCGTATCAGATTTATTGATATAACACCCATTGGCTAGTATACGTTATTTGGCTTGTTGTGCAAATTTATCTTACTAGTAAAGACACAGCGTTATTTTTGTTTATTACATCAAAAAAGGTTGGGCAGTTAGTTAGGATGAAAGAAAATAACTGTCTTTGTCTGAATGAATGTTACATAAAAAATTCTACACCACTTACTGGTCTTGCTAAAAAAGTGTTCTAATTGCAAGAAAGCAGTCTAAAAAACTGAAATAAAAAAGCAGATTTGGACAATGAAATATTCCCCAAATCTACTTTTCTATTATTGAAAACAGGCTATATTTTTAACTCTTTTATCCCTGCTTTTAATGTGTCTGCATCTACTTTTAATGTTCCCCAGCTGTCTTTAGCTGATTTCACATTAGGTAGTAAAAATTTGAATTTATTTTGTTCCGCTTTTGCAGATGCATTCTCGATATGTCTTAGTACGCCTGAATATTGAGAGTCTAAATCATTCCATTGTGTAGACATAAAAGTAAGAGCGTTAATAGCATCATCGAGTGCATTGTACATTTCACTAATATTACTATGTGCAATGCCAACTACACGATTTAATGTTGTTTTATAATCAACTGTCTGATTTAATTGTGCTAATAATGGTTCTAATTGACCTAATTGATCTCTTGCTATCCCTAACATAATACCACCAGCAATCCACGTAGGAATAGAGGGTACAGATACTGTTATTATTCCATCAGACTCTAATTTTTTATAATAGTTTACCGATTCTAAAACTTCTTTCAGTCGCTTTTGATCATCCTCAACTGCAACCCCCTGATTTTTTAAAATCGACTGTAAAAGATCTTTGTTACTGCCGAATGCTCTTACATCTTGTCCAATAGCGTCTCTTAATTTAGTTAATTCTGCTATTAATTGTTGTGCATATTTTTGATTTTGTTGAATTTCTTCGCGTAAATCTGAAATCCCTTCTATTAACGTCTCTCCATCTCCTGTATGAATGGCCTCTACAATTATGTCATAATAATTTTCAAATTTAGTGTCGTATTCAATAATACCTGTCAATGTATCTATCAGCTGTTTTTTTACTTTTGTATCCCATGTAAGGGCATGTGCTCTTGCATCTTTTTGATCCTGTATAATTTTACCAGGTAAATTTGGATAACCTTTAATGTTAATTCCTTCAAAGTTGACATCTGGATTCTTAATTAACATATAAGAATAGGCATTCATAGATTTCGCAAAAAGCCCCGCCATTTGCAAGGTTTCTCTCATCTTCGCTTCATTTGCTGAAAGAGATGTATCACTATTGATAGTTTGCTCAATCTTACTTGTCTCTGCAAATACTGCTACTGGAGAGATTACAGAAGTTGTTGTCAAGGTTAAAAGCGTCGATACAGCGAGTACTTTGTAAAGAGATTTTTTTTTCATTTTGTATTCCTCCTAGATGTCTTTCAATTCTTTTCTTCTTGTTTAAACGCAATGTCTTTTGCAATAAATTCTGCATCTTGATGAATATCATTCCAACTCTGTTTAGCTGCTTTTAAATCATCAGGTATTAAAGAGAGCTTATGTTCTTGCATTTGATCGATATTATCATATAAATCTTTATAATTTGCCCCCATTGTATTCCATTGTTGCTGAATATTCGTTAGAGACATTATCGCTTGATCCACTGTTTGATACAAATATGTCAAAGTGTCTTTAGCGTTAGTAAGTGCAATAACTGCTTGGTTAGCAAAATCGGCTTTCATCGTTAATTCTCCGATTTTATTAGAAATTTCGTTATAGGAGTTCATATGACTAGATGCCGTAACACCAGCTGCTGTTCCTAAACCAATACCAGCAGAACCTAGAACGGCAAGCCCACCTACAACTGCCGGTGTAGCTGTTCCGCCAGTCACAACGATTACTACTCCTCCTGCAATCGTTCCAATAACTAAAACAGCTGCTCCTAAGCCACCACCAATTGACCATGCTAGTACATTGTCAAAATGGGACTTCTGAGTAGAACGCAAATTTTCAATTTCAGCTTGAAGCTGTGGAATCAATGCTTGTTTTCCCGCTAATATTGCCGTTAATCCACCTTTCCCATCTGGTCCGCCAATATTATTTTTAAAATCTATCGTATTTGTATACAGTTTTGTTTTGAAGGCTTCTAACATTTTAATTACTTCTGTAACTTCTTTCGAATTTGTATGAATTGTACTAATTAAATCGCCTATACCTTCTTTTAAGCCTTCCTTATCTTTCTTTTTTACAGTGTCTATCAATGTGTCGTAATAGTTATTAAATTGTTCATCATAATTTACAATATTACGTGCTGTTTTTTGAATTTTTGGTTTCGCCGTATCTAACCAATAATTCGCATGGATTCGGGACAATTCCTGATTAAGGTGAATATTTTTGATTAATTCTCCCCCGTCTGAACCTAAATCAATATTGGATAGATTTACATTCGGCTGTTTAATCATTGTTTTTGCGTACAAATCCATTACAAGAATATGAGATCCTGTTTCAGCTAACGCTTTTTTCAGTCCTTCAGGTCCTAATGTGTAATAATTTCCTATTTTTTGTTCCTGAGTAATGTGTTCTTGTGCAAGTGCATGAATAGTGCCACTGTTAGTAGCGGTTATAACCGTTGCTAAAGTTGCCACAGTTAATACTTTAAAAGGGAATTTCTTCATATTAAACGCCTCCAAATCTTCGATAGATTTTTATAATTTCACAACATTAAAATTTATCAACTTGTTCCTCTAGTTGACTTATTATATTTTTCAATTGTCTTAATGTATCTTTTTGAGACGAATTGTCAGTAGTATCAGCATCAGTACTTAATTTTTTGATACTATTTTTTATTAAATTCAAGTCTTCTTTATAGCGTTTCAATAGGTCAAGTTCTACATCCACTTGGCTAGCAAATGTATGTAAATCATGTTGCATAAGAAGTAGCATTGATTTTTGTAAATCCGCTATCGTTAGTTTCGTTGTTAAATCATATAATTTTTGATTTTGTTGCCCTAAATCATCTAAGTATGCTCGTTGTTCTGCCTTTAGCTTATTTACTTCAGCGAAGGTACTATATGTTTTTTTGATTTTTTCTGGGTCAATTGCTTTCATAAGGTCATACTCTTTCGCTTTTGTAGCAGCCGCTGCAGCAATTTCACCTTTTTTATTTTTCTCAATGGCTTCACGAGCTTCTTTTTTAGCAGCCTCAATTTCTAAAGCAGATTTACCCTTTTCTTTTGCTTCTTGCTCTGCTTTTTCCTCAGCCTCTAGAATAGATTTATTAATTTCTTTTCCTTTGTTATACGCCGCCGCCGCTGTTTGTGCAGCTGGGTCGATAATATCTTTTGCAAGACTATAAATCTCTTGGAATATTTTAAGTCCTTGTACATTTAAAGCTCCCGGCAGTAATGCCATTTGCTGTAAATCATGTTGAATTAATTTTTTAGTAGCTAGTAATTCGTCTTTTAGCTTGTCTATCTTGCCCGTTCCCTCTAAACTTAGTACTCCCTGAGCTTTTGTCACATCCGTATCGAGATCGTTAAGTTTTTTTTCAAGCTGTAATTTAAGGTCTGTTAATTCATTAATTTGAAGTTGCACATTTTCTTGATTCGTTATAGCCATTTCTTGAAGGACTTCTAATCTATCCAAAAAACCTTCCCTATCGTCCTTATTATCTACATACCCTTTCAATGTTGGATAATAATTATTAAATTTAGTGGCAAACCCTTTACTTTTTGAATTTATTAGCATTAACTTTGGATAATGTTCCGATGACCATTCTTTCATATCCTGTTTTATTAGAAATTGCTCTGTGTTTAAAGCTGGTACTTCCTCTAGCTGTACATTAGGGCTTATTAAAGCCTGATCTATATATAGTTGAATCAATTTAGACTGTGCACCTAATTTTCTTAAAGATGAGGAAATAGCGATGTTCTCTTCTTGAACTTCCGCATGAACTAAAGGCGTTGTAAAAGTATGTACAGGAATAGCCCCCGTTGTAACAATGGACGTTATCATTAACCCTGTAATTATTTTCTTTTTCATTTTGTTTAGGTCCTTCTATAATATTTTTCAAAGTAATTTATGCAATTACTTCTTAAGTCTTTTGTTTCAGGAAAGATCTTTGCGAAAACGATTTATGCTTTCCTGTAATGTAAATTTTAGGTATTGTCACAATTTTTGGCAAACTGCAGTGTAAAGAATCTATTTTATGTGTAAAATAGTTAATTCTCGCCGGAATATTGATTTTAAAGTAGATGAATAGGAACATAATTAACATAAAGATGCCATAATATGGCGAAAATAAGCAGATTGAAATGGCAATATGGACATATTTTTGTTAACAGATTAGGAAATAAATCTTCTAAATTTAGACATATTGGTTATTTTAGAAAAGACGTATTTATTGCTTTCCATTCCTTATCAGATAGATAACTAAAGAACCAATTGCCGCTTAAGATTGGCAATTGGTTCTTACAATAGATTTTTAATTTTTTAGTAAAAATTGATTAGCCCCGACTTTAAAAGGTGTAGATTAAGACTATACTTTCATCCAGCGCGCATTTCTCCCTTTTGAAATAAGTTTAATTTCACCTAATAGTTGCAAATCAGTTAAAGCTTTACTAATAGTACTTTCAGCTATATCTGGGTAAATGCTTCGAATGCATTCTTTTGTAAATGGTTGCTTTTGATGATGAATAAAATTTTGAATTCGCTCTACCTTCGTATGTTTACATATAGAATCTAGTACTCTGCTATGTAGATCTTCATAAGCTTCTAAAATAATAAGTAAAAACTCTTTTAGCCAGAAGCTACTATTATGCCCATTACAATACCAATTAACCGATGATTTAAATATGGCTTCATAGTATTCTGACTCTCTCTTCTTTATATATTCATCTAAACAAACATATTTCACAAATGTATGTCCGCTTTTTACTAATAGTAATTGCATTAACATAATTGTTAATCTACCATTGCCTTGACTAAAAGGAATTATGCAATAAAAGTTCAATATAAAGCGAGCTATTAATATAAGTGTAGGTAACTCTTTTTTACGATGTAATAAATTATACTGGTTACATAGTTGTTCTATTGCCCGCGGAATATTTTCAGGTGGAAAAGGACGATAACAAATCGTATGCATCCCTTTTTCGGGAAGTCCTGGGATAGAAAATGGCTTTTGGCGCCATTTTGCACCGTCAGAGGTATTATAATGAATTAATTGGAAATGCAATTCTTGTATAGTATCTGGACTTATAGAAAAAGTACAAGATTTTTTATGAACTAAATTCAAAGTTTCATAATAACAAAATATTGCATCTTCCGAAATTGATTGGGGCATCATATCATCTAAAATTAGTTCTTTTAATCGCTTATTTGAAACTTTTATATCCTCATAAACTGAAATATAGTTTTTTATGTATTGTAGGGGTATAGCTTTTTCAAGGCTAGTGAATATGTCAGGTCTTTGCTCTTTATAAGCGGTCAACATTCCTTTATATTCACTAATTTCACTGACCAAGTTTATTAGTTGTTGCTCGATATTTATGTTCGGATCTTCGAAATAATTTCTCATTTTGTTCCTCCTGTTACTATCTCTCAATGCTCTATTACAATAATAAATTTTTGATTTTAGGATTTCCTAATGTTATTCAGTATTACTATTCAAATAACATCCGGTTTAATAGAGCTTTTACTTTCTAAAAAAAGAGGATTAATTTATTATTCAAATTTTTGTATAAGTTTAGACTGATTTATTTAACAAGTGGATGTATCGTTAATATAGATGTTAGACATTAGACATTATTAAATATCGGAATATTATCTTGTAAATGTACTGATTTTTATTATTTTTTGTGACATTTTATATATTTTTTCTTCCCGCTATACAATCCTCCATTTTAACGAAGGCTAGTTATTCCACTATGTTGAACAACTAAACCCGCTTCGTTAGTTCAATTTGCTTCAATAAAAAGAGCGTTAATCCCTTGTTGGATCAACGCTTTAATTTCTAATTAAACTATACCGATTGGATCTGTTTAACCTTGTGAATTATTAGGATTTTCAAGAATAAAACTATAGAGAACAATGTATGTACTATACTAAATATAATCAGTCCTGATGTGACATCTGGTTCTTTTTTAAAGTTGAATAACGAGGGAACTCCCACGTAAAAAGGTAGTAAAACGTAAATGTAATACATTACTCCAAAGTATAATACTAGTATGAAGGTGATCACACAAAATCTACTGAAACTAAATTTCGCAAAAGCTACCCTATGCCTTCCTTTTGCTAAACTATAGCATGTTGATCCTAATACAGAGATTAACATAATAAAAATGAAGATTGTAATACCAAGAATGATCTTAGCGGCAGCATTCACCTTTGGAAAATCCTTACCTAGTAAAGGTTTAGGGGTTCCTCCTTCCACTATTCTAAATAAATTAAATCCAGAATGGTATGTTATATCTTGTTTCGAATTTGATAAGAGAACAAGACCAAAGGATTTATCAGAAGAAAGGACCATCGTTGAAGTGAAGCCTGATAACCCACCCTCCATATACATATTATGAGGATATACATACCAATTGTACCCTACGCCATATTCATTAGCTTTGAATATTTCAGTAATACTATTTGAACGAATCAGATTACCCGTAGGCGTTATTCCCCCGTTGAGTAAACACTTCATAAACTTTGCTAAATCTGTTGCATTTGAGGATAACCCAGCCGAGCTAGATGTAGCATAGACTAGCTTTTCCTCATAGGGTTTAATTTTACTCCATTGATAGCGATGCGCCATTGCTGTATTGGAAAGGTGATGATTATCAAATGTAAAATACCCTGTTCTGTTCATTCCAAGAGGCTTAAAAATATTTTCATCCATATACTTTGTAAAACGGACACCTGAAACTTCCTCAATAATTAGTTGCAACAAATCTGTATTCATATTGGTGTATTCAAACGTTTCACCTGGTTTTGCAGCTAACATAACATTACCTAGTTTTTCACTAATTTGCTCTATAATCTCCCGGCGATCTACACTTTTAACATCATGAACATTGAGACGACTTGGCAAACCACTCGAGTGATTAAGTAAATGTTTAATAGTAATTTGATTTGACATGAAAGCATCCTTTGTCTTAAACCAAGGAAGATGGTCAACAACAGGATCTTCTATACTTAAAAATTCTTTCTCCTGAAGTTGCATAATAGCTACTGTGGTAAACACTTTAGAAAGCGATCCTAAGTTAAAGTTTGTATTTTCGTCAATCTGCTGGGTATCATCTCGTATATCTAAAACTCCAAAACCTTTAGAATAAATAATCCCATTAGAATCAACTAGCGCAAAGGCCATCCCCGGAATATCATGTTTTTTCATGTTGCTCTCAATTTCAACTTCAATAAGTTTTATTTTCTCATCCCTATCACTTATTGTTGCCATAACTTTATCTGTAGACATAATTAGTAAAATACAGAGAATGCTAGTAATTAAAACTATAATTTTTTTAATCATACTTCCCCCTACTCTTTCATAATAAACTACTCTACACTTAGTAATGTTTTTACTACTGTACAAAGTATCAAAAGATTTTTTAAGGACTCTTTTTCGATAAAAAACCAATGTTGCGAACTTGGACTATTACTGATGTTGCAACATTGTTTTCTTATCATGAATTGTTTTTTCGATTCCCTTAAATTTATATGTTGTTGCTGTTGACGTTGTTGGTATAGAAAGTTCTCTTATTGTACTAGGCACATTTATGTTAGCAATCGTTGCTACAGCCCTTTTATAAAAATATTCACTGTATAATGGTCCCATTCCTGCTAATATCCAAGCATGGAATATGTCACTATCTTCTCTATAATTCTAACAAAAGCACCCAATTTCCTTATAGAAAGTTTGACCCAATACAGCAAAAGAGCGCCATCCTTCCTGGATAACGCCCAATTCTTGAAGAAGCTACTGTAGCATGCGTAATTAATGTTTAACAAGCTTAGAAGTATCTTCTTCACCTACACGATACTTTCCCAATAATGCTCGAATTTTCCCTGCTACATCTTGCATAGGTGTGTCCTTGCTCCATTTTCCCAATCAAATAGAGATTTACTTGCAAAAAAAATAAAATATAGCTTTACAATAAAGAATGATTAAAAAGTGCCTTCAGCTTTGCTTAACAGCAAATGAAAAAACTCCATTTGGAAAAAAATTAATCAAAATGAAGTTCATTTTAGTTAAGTATGAGAGTTTTATAAAAAGATCATTTCTAGTGTTGTTCCACGATTGCGCCCGTTGAATGCAATTTTATAGACTTTCAAATTCCCTATTTTCGATTAGATATTACTCCAAATTTGATGCTTTAATATATGTTTACCCTTGTAGTGTTAGTCAAAAAGATACATCAAATATGCTTTTTCTAATGATTTGACATTATTAACTGTTCAAACTTTTGTAACCCAGCTTTTTCTCCGAATAAAATCTTTTCTAAAGTAAGAGTTAACAAATATGGTGTCTTGTTTAACTCGTTATCCGTAAAGTCTAGGTTATTTAGTATTATTATAGTTTTGTGACTCTCCTTATAACTAATTAAAACTGAATAATAACCTGCCCAATATCCATCGTGAAAAATAATCTTCTTATATTGAGGATGGTCCTCTATTTTCCAACCAAGTCCATATCCCCCTAAATTTTCGTGCAAACAAGGACAATACCCATTAGCAGCTTCTCCTGTAATGAAAACTGGATCTATAATACTTTCCTTTGTTTGTTCTGATACTAGATCATTATTATAAATAGCACGCTCCCATTTCAGCAAATCATCTACGGTGGATTTTATACCACCATCACCTTTAACACCACCGAAGAAGTAAACATACTTATGTTCTTCCATTTCAGTTGGTAGTCTATACAAGTCCTGTTCCCAATCATAGATAAAACCTGACGAAAAGTTTTCAATTTCGCTATCTAGAAATTGTGAATATGTTGATGTATTGAACATATTTAAAGGTGTGAATATTCTTTTCTGTAAAAACTCTCCGTACTCTATTCTAGAAACCATTTCTATGATTTCTGCAAGTAATACATACCCTGTATTACAATACTCCCACTTTTCATTCACGCGGAATAACACTTCTGGCTTTTCATCTTTCAAAAATTTAACTACATCTTTATTCGTTGCAATTTTATTTGGATCCCAGTTACTTGGATGTTCAAACCATTCCATGTAATCCGGAAGTCCAGAAGTGTGAGTTAACAGATTTTTAATAGTAATGTTTTCATAAGGGAGAAAAGGAAAAAACTTTTTAAGATTATCATCTATCGTAAGTTTTTTCTCCTCAATTAGTATCATAATTGCCATTGCTGTAAAGCTCTTTGAAAGCGAGGCAATTTCGAAGACTGCATCAAGAGACTGTTTACTTGAGTTATTTCTCTTGCCAATTGCTCTCTTGTAAAATGTTTTGCCTTCCTCAGATAATAGTACAACCCCGCTAAATAGCCTATTTTGTTCCAAGAAATCTAATACCTTATCTAGCTCTTTACGTTTCAAATTTTGATTCATATTTCGATGACCTCCATTTATGAGTTTTGTATTAATGAGTTACATTATTATTAGGTTTGCAAAGCTCTTATTGGTGGTTATTTATAGTTGGAAATATTAAACAATTTAATTACTATTAAATATTAATTATTCCAAAATTAAGCAACTCGAGCAATGTCTTTATTATAAACGTCACGAAACTTCTTATCTTTTTATAAACATCGCAACTTTATGTCAAATTCTCATGTCTCTTAACGTCATTTGCGCGTTACATTCCTTCATTCGGTCTATTCATAAGGCAAAGGCCAAAAGCCATTCAATAGGAAAAAATGATCTTAATGATTCAGAGCTTTTATATCCCATTTGAATTACATCACTTAGTTTATTCGGTGGAATACAATCTCTATTTTTTTATATACAATTGTAAAAATATTCTATAAAATAAAATTGCAGATTTAACATCCAGGTAAGGGTAAAGTTTATGGAGGTTGAGATGGATAATCAAAAAATAATGCTTATATGTAGTCATTACGACGTTACCCCTAAAAATATAGATATTTTTAGAATGGGTGAAAGTGTTTTAGCAAAAATTGAAGCAGAGTATACATATATCTTAAAAGGAGAACAAGCAAGTAAAACCTATTGGGAACAATGTTGTCATTTTGCTAATAGTCTATCAGAAAAAGGGATGAATGTTTCTCAATATGTAAAATCTAAAAGTGATTTTTACGTTGTAGAAATTGAGGAGAAAGTATATTCATTAGAAAGAGAACTAAAGGGCGAAATAATTGAAACTATAACAGATGCAGAACTTGTTGAAATCGGTCGTTTGTTAGGTGTTCAGCACTTCATCTCTCAACAATTATCAACTCCATTCAACACAGCTACTTCTTGGAGTTTATTTGGTGGAAATCAAACTGATGCAATTGGGGATTACGATGAAAATGAGTTAAGCTTTATAGACTTTAAAAAACAGTTTAAATCACACCCGATCTTTACTAAAATAGAATCTTTATATAATGATTATCGTCAAAGATTAAAGTTAATTTGGAGTTATTTACCACAAGGAGCGATTCAAGGTGATTTTTGTTATTACAACATGTTAAAACAAAATCAAGGGAGTCTAGCAATTTATGATTTCAATCTAGCTGGAAATGAAGTTTATTTAAATGAATGTATTGCAGTTGGTGTATATCATGCTTGGCATGTTCCCTACGAAGGTAGATTAAATGGAACGGAGCGATTTAAATTATTTATGGATGCATATAACAAAGAACGCCCCTTAAATGAATTAGAAAGAACTTATGCTGCTTACACAAAAGCCATTATACGCGCGTTTCGTTTTGACAGAGTAGAAGATGGTATTTTGTTAGAAAGTAAAGAAGAACAAGATTTATTTTTACAGGAAACGTTACATATACTTGAAGAATTAGAATTTAATAATTAGTGATTACTCGATAGTAACTTTAAAAAGTTTTATTAAATTAGTTATCCTTTAAATGAGAACAACTATCAAAAGCATGTTTTGATTAATCTTTTTCAAAACATGCTCATATATACTTATTGCCCAGTTTATTTTTTATAAGAAGATATTGTGCCGGAACGTGATTCACAAATTGACTTTTGTACAAGGGTCACTTTCATTTCAAGACCCTTTAAAAAGCTTTGGTAGTTTTGTCAGTATACCGTTTAACGCATAAGTACTGATATATCATTCACTTTTTTTCATAAAGTACAGCGCTTAACAGGCTTTAATTAAGACATAAAATGAAAGTAACCTGTTATTCCTGAATAAATCCTAAACCCTTCAATATTTCTATTATTATGTTGCTGATGTTGAAATCGTCTAAAAGTGGTAAAATATTTATTAATTTCGAATTATTTTAAATCATATTTTCTCATTAGTTCACGAATCATCTTCGCTACACCAACTCGTTCAACAATGTCATTCGCATAACTTTTCACATCATTACTCCCAACACATACACTATGAGCTGCATGCTCAAACAAGCATTGGTCATTGCTATCGTTCCCAAAAGCAATAAACTGTTGAATGTTCAACATATGTAGTCCTCTAACTTTATTAATCCCTAGAGGGCTAATGTCGATGGCATGCTCAGTTTTATAGTGTGTGACTAGGACCGGAAATGCTTCAAGCACTTCTAACACTTCCTCATTTGGTTGGAATAAAACTAATTTGCAGACTGGTAGTAATTGTTCCAACGGTATGTTCGTTGAATTGGTTTTATCGATATTTCGATAAATAGGATGGTCAATATCACCTGTAAAGGAGAAATCCCACTGACCATCTGCTAAATATTTCAACTGATGTCGATGAATAAGTGTAATGAGTTGGTCCAATATTTGTTGTTCAAAATGTGTCACTTGAATTTGCCCATGATCATACGTAAATGTTCCATTTCCTCCGACTAATAGACCTTCATGAAAATCCTTTGGTATGATAGGTACTAAATCACGAATAGGTCTTGCTGAGGCAAAAATCACTTGATGCCCTGCTACCTTTAATTCCTGAAGTGCTTCAATAATTTCTCTATCAATACTTTTACCATCAAAGCAAAGTGTTCCATCTAAATCGAATACAAAGTTCATTTGAATACCTACCTCTTTATTAATTAACTATAACTATATTAAAATTAAAAATATTAATACAGGACAGATGTCTCGGAGGAAAAAATGAATCAAAGTCTATTTAAATCTATTTATAACTACACTTTTACACAAGAACTAACTCCATCCCTTATTGTATGTCCTTTCCAACCGAATGAATACATTTTAAAAGCAGGAGACCAGATAGACGGATTATATTTTTTACTGTCAGGAAGGTATATGGTATCAAGTTTAGAAGTGACTGGGAAAGAGTTATTATTAAGGTACTGCCAGCAGCCCTCGATTATGGGCGATATTGAAATATTTACAGATTGTTTAATTGTATCTAACTGTATCGCTGTAGAGCCATGTGAAGTTTTAATTATTCCATTAGACGTGTACGAAACTCATTTAAAATTTGATAGTAAATTTAATCAATTATTATTAAAAGAGTTAGCATATAAGCTCCTAACTTGCACAATTTCATCTAGAGTTAATGCGCTTTCTCCAGTAAATGTACGTTTAGCAGCTTATTTATGTACTGTTGAATCTCCAACACATGTCAATCAATACATAAAAACAAATTCTTTAGATGATGTTGCCTCATTAATTGGTACTACAAAAAGACATATAAATCGTATCCTAAAGGACTGGTCAGAACAAGGGATTATCAGTCGAGAAAATAATGCGATAGAAATTTTGGATTGGGCTAAGATGAAAGAAATTTCCGAAAATGTACGCTTTGAATAAACATGGAAAACAGAACTTCAATGAGGTTTTTCATTTCCTTAATCCTCACCAAAATAAAGCTTTTATACTTGGTCACTTCGATTTAGAAGTGATTTTTTATGTACTATGTTTTACAAAATAAATCGTGAAATTAAGGAACGATTATAGTAATTTCACACTTTAAATAATAAACTGCCAAATTATCGGTAAAAGTATTAAATTAATAAAAAGTTCATAGTATATTAATAAATCATTCTTTAGTACTTGTAATTGATGGAAAATATAACAAAGGGGAATGGCTATGAGCATTGAATTTATTACACTAGCACCAACATTATTTCATGTGTTTAAAGCGGGCGAATCGAATCCCAAAAAAGAAAAGCGCATTGTTTATGGACAAGCTATATCAGACACAAATGGTAGCTACATTTTATTTTACAGACAATGCATTGGCTAATGGCAATCCACTGTTATCAACTATTGACTTTGCAGTTTCAACTTTCTACAAATTCAACGATAAATTTAAGACCGAGAGTACAAATGAGAGAGAAGAATATTACTTCAAAATATGTCTCTGCTAATATTACAAACATTAGTGGTGTAACCGTATTAGGAATTAATGTATTAGGATCGGAAAATCCAGTAAGTGGAGTTATTGTAGATTTTATGATTGTAGGCAGTTTTTGATAGTTAACCGAAAGAGACGAAGAGTTTGTAGTTGGTTCCAATAACTTCAATTTGCGGAATGTTATAACTTTACTCGACACGTTAAAATCTATAAATTAAACCGTTTTATCGTTCTCTTTACGTTTCTTCAAAATACGAATAAATCCTTTTCACGCCAAACAGGTTCACCTATTAATTGACACCCCCATAAAATTACCTTCCAGTATAATATCTTTCTTATAAGAACCAGCCATTCAAAAGGGCATTTAGCTGTAGCGTGTTGCGCTACGGCTTTTTCATTTATTAAATCTACAAAAGCTTAATTCTTCAAGACTCATCTATTGCAAATTCCTTTAGTCTAATTCTTTTTTTTGCTTTTTTAACAGTATTTCTATCACTTTTTGCTTGTATAAAACGCTACTTTAATTGCTTTAAGGTATTCAAAAACCTATTTTTTCGTAAAAAAATTGATTTAATTCTCTTTTTATAGACTAAGTGCCAATCACCTTCCCATGCTATTTCATAAAATATAGTAAAAATAAGATAATTTTTTTTGAAAATCTTTCTTTATAACAAATGCCTATACCTTACGGGGTCAAAAACATATGAAAAAGGGAGGTGAAAAAAATGGGAAAATTGGACCCGCTAAAATTGATTTGTGACAGTTGTTGTGAAAATAACCGAATTTTTTGGCCCCGTTTAAAAGCTATTGATGTAGGTTCTATTCAACCTCCTCCAGTTGTTATCCCTGAAGGAACTATTATTCCAATAATAAATAGATATTTTTATATTGTGACAGATGATATTGATTTAACAAACGGAATAACTCTTCCTGCTAATTTATTTACTGATGATAATGGCGATCCAGTAACAGAATTCAAGCTTTTTAATCCCAATGGATATGTCAATCTTTACATCAATGCTGTGATGCAAGAAGGCGGTGCTTATAAAGTAACCCCTAATTCGTTAATCCTTACCCCATTTAATACAACTATTTTTGCCGGAACTCCAATCATTATTGAATCATTGGGTTTCCAACAAATGTGATATGAGAACTTACTAAATTAATCTTTTTACCTTGAAAGGAGGTGAAAAAATGGCACTTTCAATTATTAATATTCATGTAAACGTTAATGGTACTTCCACACGATTTTTTGATGTGTTAGCAGCAGATTTAACAGTTGCTGACGGTACTACAATCCCTGCTACTGCCTTTTTAAATGATAGCGGTACTGCCGCTACTGCTTTTCCAGTAGTAACACACGGCTACTATAACTTCTATATAAACGGTGTAATGCAAGAAGGCGGTTCGTATACAATTTCTGCAACAGAGTTAACTTTTAACGGTGTTACTGGTACAATCTCAGCCGGAACTCCATTAGTAGTAGAAGCTGTAGAATTAGTCACACAAACTTAATGATTAATTTTTAAATAATCGCAAGTTGTAAATGTCTAGCCTTTCTTCTACCTTTTGTACAAGGGTCACTTTATTTCAAGTGACCCTTTATTTATCATTTCCTATCAAAGCTCCGATTTGAGGTAGTTTATATTTTGACCTTTTTAATATCCATATCTCACTCTAAGGCTGAATACTGTAATAGCACTCGCTTTGTTTTTACTATAAAGGGTCGGTAATTGAAAGTAACCTGTTATTCCTTGAGGACCTGTTACTACCTGATATGTAAACTTTCTTAATTCGAAGTGATCCTTTTTATTTTTTAGATAATCTTATTTGTTTCAAGCTATTCCCAAAGTTAACTATCACAACAAAATTAGCTTAGCTTGTGCACCTTCTAAAATTCTGGATAGATCCTGTTGCATGATGTCGCTACGTTTGAAATCAATTTCGGACTACCAAACGCCAACAAAAGAATACATAATACAAATGCTATATTCATAACTTTTCTTACATTAAAAACCTCCAAAAAGGCTTAGGGATATTTCCTAAGCCTTTCAGTCTTCTTATAGTGACTAATGTACAACAGACCAACTTGACTCGAGCTACTACCTCATTACATACAGCTAATAAACTTTTTTATAGCTTGTTCTCCCGCATGTACCCATTGGTTTTTATTCCTAATGTAACCGTCTTTATCAAGGGGATCCTGAAATTGGCTAAATCCCGTGGCACTCAATAAAGAATTTTTATCATTGTCCAAACCAATATTTACGACATGCTTTATAACGTATGGTTTGCGGAAAATAATGGATGCATCGTATTCGTCGAGCTCTCCTTCCAAAACTGAAAATGGAACTCTTAAGTAAATGGTTTCTCCTCCTTCTCTCCACAGGTGCTCTTTTATTTTGTGGTGTTTATAACATGGAGAAAATAGGTGCTCAGTCATCTCCAATAATAAAAAAAGGTATACAATCAGTATTTTGGGCATATACAGGAAAAAAAGATTTCAAGTCCTTCTCTAGATTAAATGAGATGTCTACAGTTAACCATATAACACCTAATTACCCTCCAACCTTTTTGACAGTCGGAGATGCTGATCCACTAGCTCCACAATCGACAGAGCTTATTGATATTCTCCAAAAAATGGTGTAGAAGTAGAAAGTGTTTTATTTGACGGAACAAATACTGACCTAGGTCATGAGTATCAATTTGATTTTACTACTACACACGCTGAACAAACACTAGGAAAAACACTTGCCTTCTTGAAAAAACATAGTGAGAAATAGCCCAATACGTTTTTATAATTTGAATCAAAAAAACCGATTTCCATACTATACAGGTAATCGGTTTTTTCTATAAAGAAAATCACTTATCCTATAAAAAAAAGACCCTTTTATTTATAATTATCTTCATTTTTGCCAAACTAAAAATATGTATTGATATTTAAGGTGGAGAGCAATGAGTAGAATAATTAAGGGCTTTTTTATATTAATTGTAACACTCCCTATTCTATCCGGATGTTGGGATGAGATAGAACCCCAGAGAATGTACTATGTTAATGGCGTTGGGGTGGATTTTAAAGATAATCAATACGAAATTTATCTACAATTAATTAACTTTAAAGACATAGCAAAATCTGAAATACCCTATGTTCCGGAAGCGCCTGCAGAGATTGGATATGCTATAGGGGAAACTTTGGAGGAGGCTATTTATGAATTATATCGTTCCATTGATCAAGAAGTATTTTGGGGACATATGAACTTTCTGATATTTACAGAAGAGGCTCTAAAACACGAGGAAGTTATTTCAGTTTTCGATACTTTTTTGCGATTTAGAGAAACAAGATACCAAATGAATGTTCACTTAACCCAAGACTCACTAAAAGAAATTCTTTTGACAACACCTATTTTAAATAAATCACTAATCGACTCAAAATTAAGCCATCCATTAAATGCACGAAAATTAGAAGTATTTACAGAACCTGTAAATTTAAAGAATCTAGTTATCGGTTTAAATGAACCTAGTCATGAAGTTAGCTTACCTCTTGTTTCAATTGTTAAAAATTGGGACACAACAAAAGAGCACCCTTCAAAAGAAACTACAATAAAAGGGATTGGGATACTTTCAAAAGATGGATTTAAAGGGGTAATTATAGGTGATAATGCAAGAGGTATCAACTGGATGCAGAACAAAAAGAATAGAGGAGACTTAACCTTCAAATTAGACAATAATAAAAGTTTAACAGTAGATATGGAAGAAAAATATTTTGATGTTAAACCAGTTATTAAAGGCAATCAAGTACAGTTTGATGTTGACATTAAAGTCGATGTTATCCTTAATGGTTTCAAAAAAAAGGCAACAGAAAATGCAATACGTAAGGGAGTTATTAAGAAAGTTAAAGAGGAAATAAAGGCAACCTATGAAGCAGGGTTGATGTTAAACGTTGATATTTATCGTTTGTCTGAACACCTTTATCGAAACAACGTAAAAGTATGGAAAGCATTAGAGAACAATGGGAAAATACCCTTGAATGAAGAATCAATCAGAATAATAAATGTTGAAATAGATAAAATAAAATCAGGAAGAAAAACATTTTCAGAAACAATTAATAAATAAACACAAAATGACCAGGCTCACAAAAAATTGTGATTACCTGGTCATTTATTTATAGTTGATAATCCTTTTTGATTCGAGGGTCCTTTGTTCGAAGAGGCATTAACCTGTACAAAGCTGAAATCAACGGTGGCTAATCAAAAAAGATTCTTTTGGTTACTTCTTTCGGGCTACCAAACGCACAAAGAAATCTTTTTAATACATAATACAAATCCCTATATTCATAAATTTTTCTTTCATTGAAAATCTCCAAAAGGCTTAGGAATCAACCCCCAAAGCCTTTCAATCTTTCTTCAAGGATAAAAACTAATCCAATGATTAATCTTCAACTTATATTTTCATTTAAAAGAAAATATACCTAGAAAATAGCTGATACTGGCACTACGTATGTAGAAGCGAAGTTCGGACTTCGTACAATGCTTAATCTTTTAATAAAACTATAACTATTTATCTATTTCTTTTTTAGCTTTTTATTAAGTCCAATTATAGATTGATGTATGAGAAAAAGTTATGAAAAAGCTGTTCATATAGGGATAATCCTCTTAAAAAACTACACTTTAACTTCAAGCCTGTTTAAGAGTGAATGATTTTCACCTGTACTGCCCAAATTTTCAATGTTTTAATATTTAAATTTCAACACAAAAACTGTACCTCCTGCTCCCGATTGAACACTAATGGCTCCATCATGCAAATCAATTAACTGTTTAGTAATAGCCAATCCTAGCCCTGTACCCGTTGTATCGTCTGTCGTATTTGTCCCTCGATAATATCTCTCAAAGAGGTTATCGAGCTCCTTCTGAGGGATCCCAGGACCTTTATCAGCAATGGTCAGTATAATTTCATTACCGATATTTTTCGCTTCTACACTTACCTTCGTACCATCAGGCGTATATTTTTTAGCATTAGTTATTAAATTGTCTAAAATGCGCTTTAATAAAAGCTCGTCTGCTTCGAGCATAACATCCCCATAAACCTTTACAGACACCTGCTCATCTTCATATTGAGGTAACCATATGTTAAGTGGTAATAATACTTTTTCAAGCTGGATCGCTTTATTTTTTAATTGGTACGTATAGGTTAAGTCTTGTATAAGAGCATCCATGTAGGTTGCCTTCTCCTGCATTGTAGTTGCAAAGACGCGCATTTCTTCATTTGTCCACTCATAATCTTTAGAAGCAAGCATGGATGAATAACCATATATAGAGCTTAACGGTGTCTTTAAATCATGGGATAAGCCTGTTATCCATTCTTCACGTAATTGCTCTGCATGCTTAATTTGTCGTTCATTAGAGTCAAGACGTTCCGATAAGTGATTGAGAGATTCATCAACTGGCTTAAATAACTTAAATTTCCTTTTTAATTTACCTGTCTTTCGATGATGTACCTTCTTATCTCTTACTTTACTGTAATCAAAATGTGAAAGTCGCTCTATTCGAGATAGTATATACAAAAGCGGACGAACAAATTGACGAGAAATGCTAATCGATAAAAAGAATACCCCTATTAACATGATAATACTTTCACCAAAGAAGCTGAAAATAAATAAAAACATTGCATTTTTAAAAGGATCTTCCAAAGGCTTGTATGACGGATTTGGCATCCGTACAACTAGTGTCGAGCCATCCTCCAAAGCAGCATTTGCTATAAACTCTTTATGCTCAAAAATATCATATTTCTCTTCTAGCAATTGAGGCTTATGTAGCTTTTTATAACGCTCTCCAATGATCTCTACCCTATCCCATTGCTCATTATAGATTTCAACAGATGCCTTATTGTCTTGTAAACGCTGAAGTACCTCATTTGAAATTCCACCTGTAGCTTTCCAATTTTGTAGTGCCTCCTCAAAAAGTGGATGGACAGATGATATAGGTAGAAATAACAAATAATATTTAGGAATCTCCCAAGTGTGCATTCCCGGGCGTTGAAGAGCCATTATTTCGTTATCTGTCATTCCACATAGTTCACATGAATCTCCTGTGTAATCAACAATATCCATCGATTCATTGAACAAATATAATTGCCCTGCGTTCTCTTCAGCTCGCTTCACTAAATAATCAGCAAGCTTAATGGATTTACCTTTTTCTATGACAGCATTATCTTCAATTTCAGAGGAAGTCATTGTATGAATATTGTCACCCATATGAACAATGAGAGATTGAAAGAAAAACACCAAACAAATAATAAAGCCTGAAATGATTAGTATATAAAAGATGCTGAAATAAGACACAAAACGAAGTGTTAATCTCCTAGCTGGCTTCATGAATGAACATCTCCAACAAGTTTATAACCAATCCCCCTTACAGTAATAATGCAAGTTGGTTTACCCGGATTCTTTTCTATTTTTTCTCGCAGTTTTCGAATATGAACCATCACAGTATTATCATCAAACAAACAGTCACCCCATACACGCTCATAAATTTGCTCTTTTGATAATACTTGCCCTACGTTTTCACATAAATACTTCAATAAGTAAAATAA
>NZ_JAQZSD010000111.1:0-7739 GCF_028674935.1 Lysinibacillus sp. CNPSo 3705
TTTATCAGCGATTCTTGCTCTTTTATCAGCGATGTTCGATTCTTTATCAGCGATTCTTGCTCTTCTATCAGCGATATTCGATTCTTTATCAGCGATTCTTGCTCTTCTATCAGCGATTGTGAACCCTTTAGCAGCGATGTCCACATTATATCAACTTTTACCACCTGCGATGTTATTCTCAAGGCTATAAAAATGGCATCAAAAAAAGATGCATTGCAAATAATTTTGCAATGCATCTTTTTTTGGATTGGATTGGCCGGGCGAATACTTCCGTCTAAGTAATTATGCTAGTGCGACCAATGCATTTCATTATGCTGGTAGCACAGACTCTACTATGGATGCATCGGCCATTAGCATTTCTTTTAAACGGGCTTTTGCACGGAATAAACGCGATTTCACAGTACCAATTGAAACTTTCATAATTGAAGAGATTTCTGCTAGTGAAAATTGGTCTATGTAGAAATACCATAATGTTTTACGATAGATTGTATCTAATTGACCCATTTTATCCTGTACTAATTTAGTAACAATATCTTTTTCAATTTTTTCTTCTGTTGAAATGTCATTATTGGGAACCAAATCTAATATCGGTACGTCTAATGTTTCAGGTTGGTTCATCATGTATTTACTACGTCGTGTTTTTTTACGATAGCGATCTCTAAATGTATTCATTGTAATTGTTGTTAGCCAAGCTTTAATATGCTCCACCTCGGCAACGCTATCCTCATAGCGCACAACTTTTACCCATACTTCTTGCATTAAATCTTCAGCTTCTACATTATTGCGAGTAAGTTTTAAACATAAATGGTATATGTAACGATTGTATTCCTCATATACGCCTTCTAATTTTTCATTCATTGTGTATTCCTCCGCTTCTTGTTCTTGCTTCTATACACATTCTCGCAAAATAATGTATTACACTCTATCGTATTGGCTTTCAATTACATTACAATCGTGTAAGCTTAAATGCTTTCACTTGTAATATTCGTAAATAATGTTTTATTACTATATTTATTATTCGGAGAAAAGCTTTATAACACGCCCCTCCCTCTTCTTTTTTATTAAATATTCAATAGTATTCCCTTGAAATTCCTAGCGCGAATGAAATCAGATTTTTCATACCTTTCAAACACTTAATTCAGAAGCAGCAACTTAAGTTTTTCGTTCGACCGAGTTTAGACCATTTTTTTCTAATCAAATTCAAAAAAATGTTATATGATAAATGAAATACTATAAAAAGGAGCTGGCTATTATGATCTTTTCACCATTATTTGAACACGATGTACCTGAAGTTGTTCTCCCTTAACGGAGAATTATCATTTCTCCGTTAAGGACAGGCATTGTCTAGAGCTAACGGAGGGGAAAAAATGAAAAAAACCTTATTAGGTTCCTTATATTTATCACTTGCTGCAAGCATTTGGGGCGGCATGTATGTAGTAGTAAAGGTAGTTGTCGATACCGTACCACCTTTAGAATTAGTATGGCTGCGCTATACGATTGCCATCATCGCTTTGTTCATTATTGGCACTATTACAAAGCAATCGTGGAAAATTGATAAGCGGGACTGGCTGTTAATTTTTATGATTGGGTTAATTGGAAATACGATTTCTATCGTTGCCCAAGAAATTGGTACTATGCTGTCTACTGCTCAAATGGGCGCCATCATTACAGCAACGACACCGGCATTTATGGTTGTTTTTGCGCGATTCATTTTAAAAGAAAAAATCACTTTAAAAAAAGCTGTTTCTATTCTTCTAGCGACGTTCGGAGTCTATATGATCGTAGGTAATGCACATATCGATGCCTCCCATCAGTTAGGTGGGGTTGCTCTACTAATCGCTGCCCTAACCTGGTCATTGATGTCTGTCCTTATTAAACGGGTACCAGAGCAGTATTCACAAATCGTTGTCACTAGCTACGGAACACTTGTCGCTATCATGGTCTTAACACCTATAGCCATTCCACGACTAATAAAATTAGACTTACATGCTATGGCAGAGCCATCTATCTGGGGTGGCCTACTCTACTTAGGCGTTATCTCTACAGCGTGTGGCTTCTTACTATGGAATCGTGGACTACAGATGCTTAATGCCGCAAGTGGTGGTTTATTTTTCTTCTTTCAACCAATTGTCGGTACCTTCCTAGGGTGGCTATTACTAGGGGAACAAATCGGCCTATCCTTTTGGGCTGGAACTGCATTAATCTTTAGTGGTGTACTATTGGTTATTCGTGAATAAACACTAAAAGCTGAATGATCTCTCTCATTCAGCTTCTTTTATGTTGCTTTCACATAACATCGTAAATGTTTTGCTGTATATGAGTTTTCTATATCCAATAAATCGATAGGATAACCTTCAAAAAGAACATTTCCACCTAAGTTTCCACCCTCTATCCCCATATCAACGATCCATTGTGCCTGGCTCATAATTGATAAATTATGTTCCAACACAATTAATGTCTTCTTTTTACTTAAAAGTTTTTTAAACAGCACTAATAAATTATCAATGTCAGCTTCGTGCAACCCTGTACTTGGCTCGTCCAACACAATAAGGTCATTACTTGGGTCACCCAATATTTTTGCTATTTTTACCCTTTGAAGCTCCCCACCCGAAAAGGTGTCTAAAGTTTGACCTAAGTGTATATAACCTAAATTCGCCATAATTAAATTGTCCATAATCCTTTGAATACCTTGATCATTAAAAAATTCTTTGGCCTTTAAGGGCGTCAGCTGAAGTACATCGTGAATGCTCAACCCCTTCCACTTAAATGAGAGTACTTCGTCGTTATATCTTTTCCCATGGCATTTCTCACAAACCTGATCAACGTCTCCCATATAGGCCAAGTCGAGTGTTATATGACCTTTCCCTTTACAAACAGGACAAGCACCTTTTCCATTAAAGCTAAATAAAGATGCACTTTTATGGGATGCACGAGCAAAGAGCTCTCTTATTTTATCGAATACATTGAGATAAGTTAGCAGATTGGATCGATTGCTCCCATGTATAGGGCTTTGATCCAGTACTATAGTTTTAGGATACTTTTTAGTAAATAAATAACGTATCAATGTACTTTTCCCTGAGCCCGCAACACCTGTTACAACAGTTAAAGCATGTTTTGGTATTTTGACTGTTGCATCCCGAACATTATTAAGATTGACATGATCAAGTGTATAAAATGACGGAAAAGCCATTTTGTCTGTGTTGACTGTATGTTTTTTGGATAATGCTTTACCAGTGAGCGTATCAGAAATTAGGAGATCGGAATAGTTTCCTTCAAACGTTATCCTTCCTCCATTTGCCCCCGCATACTCGCCAATGTTAATGATATGATCGGCCGTTTTAATGATATCTGGATCATGATCAACTAAAACAACGGTGTTTCCTTTTTTCTTCAATCCTTGGAAAATTCGATTGATGCCAACAATGTTCTCTGGATGAAGTCCAATGCTTGGCTCATCAAAAATGTATAAAAGATCAGACAATGAACTAGTCAAATGCTTCGTCATCTTTATTCTTTGAGACTCTCCGCCCGAAAGTGTTGTGATATTTCGATTAAGGGTGAGATAATTTAGCCCTACTAACTGTAAGCTTTCAAGTTTTCCAATTAAATCTTCAATAATAAGTGATACAGCCGGACTATCGATAGATTGTACAAATAACAATAAATCATCAATAGACATATCCACACAATCTGCTATAGATTTACCTTTTATTTTAGCTGAATGTACTGTTTTATTTACTCTAGTACCTAAGCAATCTGGACAAGTACGAATTTCTAGGATTCTCTTTAAATCGGATTGATATTTGGAATCTTCTTTTTCTATAAAACTTTTTTGAATCCGAGGTAGCACTCCGACATATGTAGAAGTCTTTGGCCAACGCTCAGTGGGATTCTTCGGAGAACTTCCTTCATTGTAAAGTAGAATATTTAACTCTTCTTCTGTATATTGAGAAATATTTTTATCATTATCAAAATTCCCTGTCTCCGTATAACGAGTTAGCCGCCAACCGCCAGGCTGAAATGTAGGAAAATGAATGGCGCCCTCATTAAGTGATTTGTCAAAATCAATCAATTTATTAACATTAATCTGTTGCGTCTCACCAATACCTTTGCAAACCGGACACATCCCTTCCGGATTATTGAACGAATACGCCATAGAATAACCAATAAACGGAGTAGCCATTCTAGAAAACAGCAAGCGCAGACTAGTATAGATGTCTGTAAATGTACCAACAGTCGAACGAGCATTTCCTCTGACTTTTTTTTGATCAATAATTATTGACACTGGCAAATTTTCTATCTTATCAACGACAGGCTTATCAAAATGCGGCAGTAATTGTTGAATATAACTAGAGTAAGTTTCGTTTAATAATCTTTGGGATTCAGCAGCTATTGTATCGAAAACCAAAGACGATTTTCCTGATCCAGATATGCCAGTTACAACAGTGATTTTATGCTTTGGAATAACAAGAGAGATATTTTTTAGGTTGTTTGTCTTTGCCCCCTTTATTGAAATAAAGTCATTCATGATCCTTCAGCCTTTCATCCTTAAGAGCCTTGGAAAACTTCGTTGATAGCTCCGAAAACAACTCCAACTCTCCCTCCGAAAATACACTACCTGCAATTTCGTAAAGTTTGTCATGACCTGCTTCTATGTTTGTTATTAGCACTTTTCCATTGGCAGTCAACATAGTGATTAACTCTCTTCCATCTTGGACATTTGGTTTTTGTTCCAGATAATCTAAATGTTTTAGTTCTCTCAAAGATTTAGATAGTTTCGTTCTACTTATCCCTAAAATAGTACTGATTTGTGACGGTAATAATTTTCCCTCTTCTGATAACAAATGCAAAATATCATATTGTATCCAACTTATATTTTGCAAATTCACTTTATTTCTCTCTGCAACCAATTCACATTGCAAATTAATTAGAGCATTTTTTATATTTTCCACATATTTCACCTCATATATAGTTTCTATTTAGAAATTATATTTTTTTAGCAATCAATGATCAAGAATATATACTCCAGCGAATAGTTCAATGTAAAGGTGATAACCGAGAAATACCCAAGTCCGTTACGATTGGGTGCTTTTTTGGGAGGTTAGATGGGCATACGATAATGAACCAAGATGGACTCTGCCCCGCTTCATTGAGCATAATAAAACCACTCAAATACGAGTGGTTGAATAAAACTTATTAAAGTTTAATAAAGATGTGCATTTTCCAATTAGTTTGAGATAAAAGATTCCGAATTTAGGTGCTCACAATATTCCCTTATTAGCTTCCATTCATCATTTTGTTCTTTCCTAAATCTCTGAACAAATAATTTCACTACCTCTAAAAATTTTCCATCCATTTCAAAAGTTACCCAAAACGTTGCAATCACTTCATTTTCTGATGCAGGTGTAGTATACAATTCTTTAAAATGCCATTTTGGATCATGACCTTCATACTGTTTATATGCCTCTACCCAACCTTTACAAGTTTCTTCGTATCCCCAATCTGATATATCAGTACCAGGCCCTACCCACCGTACTGCTATATCTCGTGAAATTAAAGCAATCATTTCATCCGCGTTGCAACCATTCCATACTTTTTGAAAACGATTAAAAAAACTTTGAAAATCGAGAAAACTCCAAAACTACTACTATTTGTAAATAATTTGAAGACTTTTTCCTCTTAAAAAAATGGCGACAAAATCTAAAAGCAACACAAAAAGCAACCCCAAGAGTAGATGCTTTTTAACAAACAAGTTATACAATCTGTCTACCAGCAGTTGCTTGCTGAAGGATATGTAGAAAGTAAACCAAGAAGTGGCATTTTCATTCTACCTTTTATCAGACCCTAGCCCCATCCGAATCCCAACATAATGATGGATTCTGGCTTTTGAAGAAACCAATGGACGTTTAGGGAATATATTCGGACGCCCAATTTTTCAGCTTCAAACATTAAATCCCCTGCTTTTATATGTTTTAAATAAAGTAATACATGCGGACCAGCTTTTTCTCCTATTACTTAAATCGAAAGTGGCATTCAATTATTATCCCCCATTATTAGTCGTAAAGCTGTTCCAAAAGGAGTATATTCTTAGTCTTTCAAACACCTACCGTAGCCAAGCGCTTTGTGTTAGTCATCCAAGTATGCGGGACTAAGCATTAACTAATTAAAACGTTAGAAACCATCGCCATAACAAGATTCCCCAACCACATTATGCTATACTATTTCTATTATCGAAATATTTGAAAAGAGGGATGCTAGATGACAAATTTACAGCAATTAGATGCGTATTTCTCAGAACATCGCGAAGCACATTTAAATGAATTAAATGAATTTTTACGTATTCCAAGTATTAGTTCTTTATCAGAGCATAAAGGAGATATACAAAATGCCGCTGAGTGGCTAGCAAATGCTTTTAAAAAGCTAAATCTTGAGCATGTCTCTATTACGCAAACTGCAGGACATCCTGTTGTTTATGCGGATTGGTTACATGCAGAGGATAAACCAACTATTCTATTTTACGGTCATTATGATGTACAACCGGTTGACCCACTAAATTTATGGGAAACAGAGCCATTCAACCCAACAATCCGAGACAACAAACTATTTGCTCGTGGTGCTAGTGACGATAAAGGGCAAGTATTTATGCACTTAAAAATGATTGAAGCATTATTTGCGACAACTGGCACTTTACCAGTGAACGTGAAATTCATCTATGAAGGTGAAGAAGAGATTGGTAGTCCTAACCTTCCTGCCTATGTTGAAGAGCATAAGGAGAAACTGGCTGCTGACTTAATTTTGATTTCTGATACAGGTTTATATGGCCCTGGTAAGCCTGCTGTATGCTATGGATTACGTGGCTTAACAGGTGTTCAGATTGATGTTCGTGGTGCAAAAGGTGACCTTCACTCTGGTCTTTACGGTGGCGGTGTCCAAAACGCTATTCATGCATTAGCTGACATTTTAGCATCCTTCCGCGATGAGCATGGTACAATTCAAGTTGAGGGCTTTTATGATAAAGTTTTACCATTATCGGAAGAGGAACGTGAAGCTTACCGTGCGCTTGGTTTCGATGAAGAATCTGTGAAGGAAGAAGTTGGCGTGAAGGAATTATTCGGTGAAGCTGGTTATTCCTATTTAGAACGTACTTGGGCACGCCCAACACTAGAGATCAATGGTGTATTTGGTGGCTTCTCTGGTGAAGGCATTAAAACAGTGCTTCCTGCTGAGGCTGGCGCAAAAATCACATGCCGTCTAGTACCAAATCAAGAGCCTAATGAAATTGTAGCACTATTAAAAGCACATATTGAAAAACATAAGCCAACCGGCGTTGAAGTGACAATCTCTGAATTCGATAAAGGTCGTCCATTCTTAACGCCATTTGATCATCCATTTATCCAAGCTGCTGGTCGCTCATACGAAAAAGTATATAATGTGCCAACTGCTTACACACGTGGAGGAGGATCAATCCCTATCGTGGCTGCCTTTGATGAAATTTTAGAATTGCCAGTAGTGCTAATGGGCTTCGGCTTATCCAGCGAAAACTTCCATGCACCAAATGAACACTTCCATTTAGAAAATTTCGATAAAGGATTACGCGTTTTAAGTGATTATTTATTCGAGGTAGCTGAATTACGAAAATAAAATCGAGTAGGAGGGAGTGATTAACTCCCGACCTCTCACACCACCGTACGTACGGTTCCGTATACGGCGGTTCAACTAAGATCAATAACGCAAAGTTT